>DASUPH010000043.1:0-20839 GCA_036276275.1 Candidatus Limnocylindrales bacterium | reverse complement strand
GCTGGGCGTGGGGCTCGAGGGCGACCCGGGAATCACGGTCAGCGCGAATGCCGAGGTGGGCGATCACGTCGGACGAATCGAAGCAGAGGTCGAGGGCGATGGGACGACGATCGCGTTCAACGCCCGCTTCCTGGCGGACGTGCTGACGAACATCGACGCGGCCCAGTTCGCGCTCGAGCTCAACGGCCCCCTCTCCCCGGGGGTCTTCAAGCCGATCGGTGACGACCGCTACGTCCACGTCGTCATGCCGCTGCGGACGACATCCTGACGGAAGGGCGAGCCTCCGCCATCGCCGACGATCGCCCGCTCGAGCCGCTGCCCGGCGTCGATCCGGCCATGCTCAGCACGATCTCCATCCAGGGCCTCCGGTCGTATGCGTCGCTCGAGGCGGCGTTCGGCCCCGGGCCGCAGCTGGTCGTCGGGCCGAATGCCGCCGGCAAGACGACCCTGCTCGAGGCGATCGTCCTCCTCGCGTGGGGCCGCTCCCACCGGACGTCGAGCGACGGCGAGCTCGTGCGCTGGGGCAGCGAGCTCGCCCGGGTCGAGGGCCTGACGGGCCGCGAGACCGTCGAGGTCGCCCTCGTCCGGCCGGCGGCCCCGGGCGGCGGGACGGCGTCGGCTGATCGGGCCCGGAAGCGGATCCGGGTCAATGGCGTCCCGCGCCGCGCGGCCGGGCTCGTCGGGCTGCTGCGGACGGTCGTCTTCGCCCCCGAGGAGATGCTCCTCGTCGTCGGCTCGCCGGGTCTTCGCCGCGCGGCGCTCGACCAGCTGGCTATCCAGCGCTCGGCCGGCTACGGCCGCGACCTGGCCGCCTACACGCGGACGCTCCAGCAGCGGAACAGCCTCCTCCGGGCGATCCGCGAGGAGCAGGCCGGTCGCGACGAGCTGCGGTTCTGGGACGAGTCGTTCCTCGACGCCGGCGGGGCGATCGTGGCGGAGCGGCTGCGTCTGCTGGCGGACCTGGCCGGCCCGCTGGCCAGGGCCCACGCCGAGATCGCACCGGACGAGGCCGGCGCGGCACGATTGACGGTGTCGTACGCGACGAATGCGCCGGCACTCCCCGGCGAATCGCCGCGGGACGCCCTGGCGCGGCGCCTGGTCGAGACGGCCGAGAAGGAGGTCTGGAACGGCTCGACGCTCGTCGGGCCACACCGTGACGACGTCGTCTTCGGGCTCGACGACCGCGACATGTCGGGGTTCGCATCGCGCGGCCAGCAGCGAACGGCGATCCTCGCCTTCAAGCTGGCCGAGCTCGACCTCCTGACCGACCAGGACGGCCGCCCGCCGCTCCTCCTCCTCGACGACGTCTTCTCCGAGCTCGATCCGGAGCGTCGGGCCCACCTGGTCAGGCGGATCGCCGAGCTGCCCCAGGCGTTCGTGACGACGACGACGCTCGACGACCTCGACCCCGCCCTGGTGGCCGCCGCGACATCCTGGGAGGTCGCGCCCGATGGCGGACAGGGCGCGTCCCTCCGCCCCCTCCGGGCCGACGCAGCTCCGCGGGTCGCCCGATGACGAGCCGGCGGCGACCGATGACCAGGATCGGAGACCTCCTGCCGGATGCAGCCCGCGGTCTGGGGCTCGAGGATGAGCTCCGGCTGTCGCGGGCGATGGCGACGTTCGAGCAGATCGTCGCGGAGCGCGTGCCGGCCGCATCGGGCGCGTGTCGGGTCACCCGGATCGAGGGCTTCGCGATCGTGGTGGAGACGGACGCGCCGATCGTCGCCCAGGAGCTGCGGCTGCGGGCGTCAGAGCTGATGGCGGCCTTTGCGGCGTCGCCGGCCGGTGGTGGCGCCCGCGAGCTGCGAGTCGTCGTGGGCCGGCGGGGCCAGCCGGGATCCGGCGCCGCAGGACATGATCCTGCCGGCGGGGGACGCCGCGTATAATCCCCGGACCTGCCAGCCATCTCGGGGCGTCCGTCCCGATCGAATCGGGCCCCGCCTCGTCGTCCCGCGCCGCCCACCGGCGATCGGCGCCCTCAGCCACGAGAGACCCTGACTTGGCCGTCCGACTGCAGATGAAGCTCGGCGTGATCTCCGAGCCGGATCGCGCCTCCGATTCGCCCGACACGGTCGTCGTCGTCGAGCCCAGCGTCGGCTCGGTCGCCCGTTCGAAGGGCCACCTCTACCTCGTCGTGACCTCGACGATCGCCTCGGCTCGTGCCCAGGAGGCGACCCAGCTGGCGGCCGAGACGATCCGGGGCGAGTACTACTACGACGAGTCGGCCGGCATCCGCGTCTGCATCGAGAAGGCGATCACCTCCGCGAACAAGCGGCTCAACCACCAGCGCGAGCGGCTCGGCCTGCACGGAACGGCCGCCGAGGGGCCGATCGGGATCGGGATCGCCGTCGTCCGGGGCAACGAGCTGTATGTCGCGACGATCGGCCCGGCCGAGGCCTATCTGATCCGGCAGGCCCGTCTCTCGACCCTGCCCGATCCCCATCGCGAGCGGGGCCTGCCGACCACCGGCCTCGAGCCCGACGTCTGGCGCGGCGAGATCTCGGTCGGCGACTCGCTCGTCCTCGTGTCGCCGAACGTGATGACCCGGCTCGGACCGGACGAGCTCAAGGACGCGATGGTCACCCTCCACCCGCAGCCGGCGATGGAGCATCTCCACCACCGCTTCATCGCCGCGGACGGCTCCGGCAGCGACGGGATGATCGCCTTCGAGGCGACCGAGGTCGCCTCGACCCACAAGTCGAGGACGCTCGTCCCCGTCCGGCCGGCCGAGCCGCTGGCCGGCGCCCCGGACCGTTCGCCGATTCCCCTCGCCGACAACGTGACGGGCGGAGTGGCCGCTGTCCAGGCGTCGGCGGAGCGGGCGCGAACGGCGGCCGGCACGGCGATGGCGGCGCTCGTGGCTCGGCTCCAGGACTTCCTGCCCCACCGCCGGACGTCGTATCGGCGGGTCACCCCCGCGGCGGCCAAACGGGAGATGCACCGACGGGCGGCGATGGCGCTCCTCGCCTTCGTCGTGGTCGCGGGTGTCCTCGGCGCCGGCGTCTATCTCGTGGGCGGCGGGACGGGCACCACGCCGCTCGCGAGCCTTACCGCCGGCGAGGCCGCGCTTCGAACGATCCGGGCCAACCTCGGTCAGGTCTTCGCCCCGGGCGTCGATCTCGTCGACGGCGACCCGAAGAAGGCCCTCGACCTGCTGACCGGCGCCTACCAGGCGGTCGACCTGGCGAAGAAAGCCAATGTCCCGCCGGCGACCCTCGACCCGCTGCGGGCCCAGACGGTCGCGGGCCTCGACCGGCTCTACAAGGTCGTCCCGGTCGCCGCCGCGACGGTCATCTCGTTTGCCGACAGCAAGACGCCGCTCGACATCGGATCGATGATCCTGGGCCCCGACGGTGCGCCGTACATCCTCGACCGGGCAACGGCCTCGGTCTACCGGATCGACCTGCGGACCAAGAAGGCAACCGTGATCTACCGGTCGAAGAACCGGGCGGCGGGCGCGGTCGAAGGCGTCCCGAAGATCCTGACGACGGGCGGCCGGGACGTCCTGATCATCGACGCCCGGAACGTCGTCTGGCGCTGGCGAGCCAAGGACGCGCTGGGCGGCGGGACGACCACGACGGTCCGGGTGGCCGGGGCTGCCGGTTGGGGCGACGACGTTCGCGACGTCGGGACGTTCGTTCGCGACAAGAGCGCCGGGCTCTACAACCTGTACGTCGTCGATCCGTCGGAGCGGAACATCCTGGCCTACCCGCCGGCCAATGACGGGAGCGGCTTCCCGTCCAACCCCCAGCCGCGGCTGGCCGTCGCCCGGGACCTGTCGAAGATCACCGACCTGTACATCGACGGCGACATCTTCGTCGTCGAGGACGGCTCGATCCTCCGTTTCGTCGGCGGCAAGAGCGAAGGCTGGTCGATCCAGCCGCCGGGCGACACGCTCCTGCGCCCGGTGCCGCAGTACCGCTCGATCGCGTCCGCCAGCGAGAAGCGGACCGGCCTCATCTACGCCTGGGACCCGGCCAACCGCCGGGTCGTCGCGCTCGACAAGGCGAAGGGCACGTTCGTCGAGCAGTACCGTCTCGCCGGCGGAAACCCGGCCTGGGCCGACATCCGCGGCATGTACGTCCTCACCGGCGCCGAGCAGGGCGCCCCGTCGATCCTGGTGTGGGCGACGAAGGACGGCGTGCTGTCGGCCGTCCTCGAAGCCGTTCCCGACGGCCCGGCCGGGGCACCGTCCGGATCGGGTCGACCCCCGGGCTCGGGCAGCCCGGCGCCGCCCGGAGGAGCCTCGGCGAAGCCGTCCGCGAAGGCGTCCCGGGCTCCGTGATCCCCCTGCGCGACGCGAACCCGGTCCGCCGGGTCCCGGTCGTGACGATCGGCTTGATCGTCGCCTGCGTCGTCGCCTTCGCCTACGAGCTCGGGACCCAGTCGACTGGCGGCGATGCCGCCCTCGAGCGGCTGTTCCGCCAGTTCGGCCTCGTTCCGGCCGAGCTCACGGCGTCCTTCGGGCCGGGTAGCGACCGGGCCGGCGGGACGTCCGGCGAGCTGCTCGCCGTCGTGACGAGCATGTTCCTCCACGGCGGTTGGCTCCACCTGATCGGCAACATGCTGTACCTGTGGATCTTCGGCAACAACGTCGAGGACCGCCTCGGGCGGCTCCCGTTCCTCCTGTTCTATCTCGTCGGCGGGCTCGCCGCGGCCGCGAGCCAGGTCCTGATCGCCCCCGACTCCGATATCCCCGTCGTCGGCGCCTCCGGGGCGATCGCGGCGGTGCTCGGGGCGTACATCGTCCTCTACCCCAGGGCCCGGATCCTGTCGCTCGTGTTCCTCGGCTTCTTCTACCAGCTCCTCGAGGTGCCGGCCCTCGTCGTCCTCGGCCTGTGGTTCGTCCTCCAGCTGATCGACGGGCTCGCCTCGCTCGGCGTCGAGAGCTCGGCCGGCGGCGTGGCCCTGTTCGAGCACATCGGCGGCTTCGTCGTCGGGGTGGTGATCGGGCTCGTCGTCCGGTCGACCGCCCGGCGGCTGCCACCGCGCGGGCTGGGGTCGCCCGACGGGGTGGGCGTGGGATAATCCCGGCCATGGCGAGCGAGGAGTCGCGCCCGAAGAACGGACTCGTCGAGATGGTCGTCGAGAGCGTCCGCGTGCACATGCTCTCCAGCCGCCACGTGGTCATTCTCAAGGAGACCGACCACGACCGCTACCTCCCGATCTGGATCGGCCCGTGGGAGGCCAGCGCGATCGCGATGAAGCTCCAGGGCCTGACCCCGGACCGGCCCCTGACCCACGACCTGTTCGCGACCGCTCTCGAGGGCCTCGGCGTCCGGGTCGACCGCGTCGTGATCTCGACCCTGGCCGAAGAGACGTACCACGCCCGGCTCCACCTCGAGCGCGACGGCCAGACCTTCGAGATCGACTCACGGCCATCGGACGCACTCGCCCTGGCCGTCCGGACGGGTGGCCGGATTTTCGCCAGCGAGACGGTCCTCGAGCAGGCGGCCCTCGGCGCCGAGGGCGGCGGCGACGAGGAGTCGAGCGAGATCGACCCGGAGGGGACACCGCTCGAATCGACCGGCGAGCGCATCGTCGACCCGCGTCTCGACGTGTTCCGCGATTTCGTCAACTCCCTCGACGTCGACCCGTCCAGCGGCGGCGGCAGCAGCGAGGGCCCGAAGAGCTAGCCCGGTCAGCGGAGGATCGGCTCGCCTCGCCCGAGCGCCCGGTCGCGGTTGACCCACATCCGCAGTCGGAGCCGCCAGAAGTCGCGGACGGCCCGCAACACCACGGACGGCTTCGCGCCGGTCGGCGAGCCGGCCGTCCGCGGATGGTGGGGGACACCGACCTCGGCGACGGACCGGCCGGCGACGTGAAGCTTGATCAGCAGCTCGGCCGAGAAGAACGCACCACCCGACTCGACGGCGATGCCCGCCAGCGCCTCGCGCCGGAACAGCTTGCAGGCGCAGTCGACGTCGCGGACCCGGAGGCCGAAGAAGATCCGGTTGGCCAGCCGATAGGCGCGGGCGTAGAGCGTCCTGACGAGCGGATCGGCCCGCTTGATCCGGTAGCCGACGACCACGTCGGGCCGATCCGGCTCGGCGAGGCGGTCGATCAGGCCCCCGACGTCGGCGACCTGGAACTGACGGTCGCCGTCGGTGAACGCGACGTGGTCGTGGATCGCGGCCTGGAAGCCGGACCGGAGGGCCGCGCCGTAGCCGAGGTTTGTCGGGTGGTGGACGGCCCGGACGATCGCCGGGTGGGCGGCCGCCAGCTCGTCGGCGATCCGGCCGGTGCGGTCGCGAGACCCGTCGTCGACGATGACGATCTCGAACGCCTCGGCGAGCCCGGGCAGCGTCTCGAGCGCCTCCTCGACGAGGCCTTGGAGATTCGCCTCTTCGTTGTGGGCCGGAAAGAAGTACGACAGCCGAGCCAGGCGCTCGGTCACCGGCCGGGCCCATCGGCCGGAAGGACGGCGGCCGCCGTCGGATTCACCCGGAAGACGTTCGTCGCGGTCGTGGAACCCAGCGGGCTGAGCGTGTAATGGGCCGCCAGCTCGGTGAGCTCGGCCGGGTCGTTCCGGATCACGTAGACGGGCCGTTTGGCAATGTACAAGTCGATCACCTGGTCGAGGTCCAAGAGGTTCAGGTCGACACGGTTTCGATCATCGATGATGAGGATGTCGGGCCGCCGGCCCTCGACGATCGTTCCATACCATAGCGGGGTCGAGTAGCTCCACCACGAGATGACGACGGCGTCCGGTTGGAGATCGGTCATGACGTCGTCGGTCCAGCGCTCGGCCACGCGGTCTTCGGATCGGTCGACGAAGCGGGCTCGCTGCGACAGGCCCACCAGGCTCGGGGCGATGAGGACGGCTGCAGCCGCGACGATCGCCACCACGCGAAGGACGCCGGCCGAGCCGAGCCGCCGAGCGCGATCCGGGCCAGGGCCCCGGACACCGGGATCGGCGAGGCTCCCGACCAGCCCCCCGACGACGGTCGCGGCGAGGACGGCCAGCCAGGTCCAGGCGAAGAAGGCCGGCCCGATGTAGTACCGGTCGATCGCCCCGTCGGGATAGATCGAGTTGAAGAAGCACGTGATCAGGGCCGCCGACCCGCTCAGGAGCGCGTAGCGCGGCAGCCGGACGGCGGTCACGGCGAAGGCGATGAGGATCAGGGGCGCGAGCGGTCCGAGCTGCTGGCCGGCGAGCCGCGTCAGCTCGTCGATCCGGCGCGGCCAGTCGCCGAGCGGGTTCGTGACCCAGCCGTGGAACTGCTGGCCGAGGGTCACGTACCAGAAGCCGTCCCAGGTGCTCGGATCGGCGTAGACGAAGGGCGCCCTGAACCAGCCCGCCCGGAGTGGCATCTCGAGGCGGACGAGCACGGCCGGGATCGCTGCCGCGGCCAGGCACGCCGCGATGAACCGGCGCCGGTGGCGGGTGTCGGGGGCGACCCTGAAGACGTACAGGATGATCGGCGGCCCGAGGAGCAGGGTCAGCGAGTGGTTGCCGGTCGAGAGCCCGGTGACGACGGCCGCGGCCAGCAGCCAGCGGTCGGCCCGTCGCGGGTGGTCCGGCCTGGCAGCCGGGTCGAGCGGATTGCCGCGCCGGGCGTGCTCCCAGCGGACGAGCAGCCAGACGATCGTGACCAGGAGGGCGAAGTGGAGGGCGTGGGGGTCGGCGTGGGTGCCGATCGCCCAGACGATCGGCGTAACGGCGATCCCCAGGCCCGTCGCGATCCCCAACAGGAGCGAGCCGCTCAACCGGCGGGCCAGGTCGACCGTCAACCCGGCCCCAACGCCCACGAGGATCGCCGAGAGGAGGTTGATCCGGAACGCGGGCTCACCGATCGGGGTGAGGACGAGGGAGGCGAGCCAGCCGAGCAGGACGTACGTCGGGTAGCCGGTCGGGTGGGCCGTGCCCATGACCGGCAGGACCATCTGGAACTCGGCCGTGTCCCAGAATCCGACGCCGGGCATCAGCCGCCAGAGACACAGCCCGAACGCGATCAAGCCGACGCCGCCGGCCGCGATCCAGGCGGCCCCACCGGCGTCTCGGCGCACGGCCGTCACCAGCCCAGCACGTCGGCCCACACGACGCCCCACAGGTTGACGGCCACCGAGACCACGATCAGTCCGACCGCGACGGTCGACCAGCTGCGCCAGCGACGTCGGCCGGGCCGACCGCGCCGGGCGATCCGCTCGAGCCCGAGCGCGACCAGCAGAAGGGCCCACGGCACGAAGTCGTTGCTGAAGCGGTAGCCGAACTGGACCCAGCCCTGACTGAAATGCATGAGGTTGACGAAGGCGATCGCGACGACCGCGAGGGCGGCGCCGGTCACGAGGCGGCTGTGGCCGTAGCCCCAGCGCAGGGCCGGCAGTCCGAGGACGTAGGCCGGGCTCGTGAGGAGGATGCTCATCCCGGTGTCGCGCGGCAGGACCCACGGGCAGTCCCGGATGAAGAGGCCGCGGATCACATCGGGCCCTGAGCAGAGCGGTCCGCCCGTGCCCAGCGCCGACGGGACGACGGTCGGCTCCCAGACAGGAGTGCTGAGGAACATGATCCCGAAATTCTGGGGCAGATAGCGCGGATCCTCGATGGCCCAGTCCAGGTTGTAGTTGAGCGGGAGGTAGAACCCGGCCTCGAGGCGATACAGGTACTCGTAGCCGGGATTGATGACGTGGCCGGTCGTGACCACGTTGTAGAGGACGAGCAGCCCGATCGGGATCCCGGCGCCCAGCGCCGCCGACAGCCCGCGCCGTTGCCAGGTCGCGCCGGACCCGACGAGAACGAAGAAGGGCGCGGCAAAGATCATCGTCAGGCGGGACGTGCAGGCCAGCCCGAACAGCAAGCCGGCGATGAACTGGCGTCCATCGAGGCCGATGGAGCGAGGCCCGGTCGGCGCCGTCCCCTCGGCGTCGACGCCGACGTCCGGGATCTCCTGTTCGCGCGCCGCGTCGGTTTCGCGGGTGGCATCCTCGTCGCGGGCGGCGCCACGGTCCCGGCCGATCGCGACGCCGATCGCGGCGAGGGCCAGCCCGACCGCCAGGACATGCGCCTGGTACCACGTGGTCCCGATCTGGGCGGCGTACCAGAAGACCGTCCCGAAGGCGAAGAAGATCGTGGCTGCGACCCGAACCCATGCCCGGATCGGGAGGCGCCCGAGGACCCACCACGCGAGTCCGACGTCGAGCGCGCCGAGGATCGCAAAGATCAGCTGGCCATCGGTCGCGTGGCCCCACAGGGCGACGAACGGGACGAGGAGGAGGGCCGGCAACGGCGGGAATGGGATCAGGCCGCGCGGGACCCCGTCGGTCGTCGGGACGGGCAGGACGTCCTGGAAGAACGCGTTGCCCGGCGAGCCGCCAGCCCCCTCGACCGGGAAGCGGATCGCGGCGTTGCCCTCGAGGAACGCCAGGGCCTGCCACTCGAAGTGGTCGTAATAGCGGAACGGGTGGCTGATCGTGTAGACGAACAGGGCGATCGCGACGAGGCCGAGCCCGACCGCGATCGCAACGAACGGCGATGGTGCCGAGGGATCCGCGAAGGGGGGCTGCGATCGACCCTGTGCTACCCTGCGGTCCACCTCAACGCTCGATCGGGAGATCCATCCCTTGTCGTCCGGCCGCGTTCCGGGCAGACCGAGCCGGGACGCGGTCGCGCCGACGCGGACAACCTGGACGCGGAATGCCGGTGGCGCGATCCTGATCGTCCTCGCGCTCGGGCTCGCCTTCCGGCTCATCATCGCATACGTCATCCCGGGATCGGGCTTCAGGGTCGACCTGGACTCCTTCCACGCCTGGGCAGCCGACCTCGCGACGAACGGCTTCGGCGGGTTCTACCAGCGGCCCTTCTTCCACGACTACACCCCGGGCTATCTCTACGTCCTCTACGTGGTCGGCGTGGTCGGCAAGGCCGCCGGCAACATCGGCGACCTGATCAAGGTCCCGCCGATCCTGGCCGACGTCGCGCTGGGCTGGCTGGTCTGGTCGATGGCTCGCGAGATCGGGGCGGGCCGCCGGATGGCGCTCCTGGGTGCGGCCCTCGTCGTCCTCAACCCGGTCACGTGGTTCGACTCGGTGGTGTGGGGCCAGGTCGATTCCTTCGGGGTCGTGTTCCTCCTGCTCGGCCTGCGCGCACTCTGGCACGACCAGCCGGAGCGGGCGGCGATCCTGACGGTGATCGCCGCCCTGATCAAACCGCAGCTGGCCATCCTCGTCCCGCTCGTCGCGGTCGTGACGATCCGCCGGGCACTGTGGCCGGTCCACGACGACGGCGATCCCCCGGTGCCGCTTGCTGACGAAGGGGTGCCGCCGCCGCCACCCGGGTCGGGGACGGCGTTCCGCCGGCTCCGCGCCCGGCTCGCGGCCTGGGAGGTCCGGACCGACCGCCCGATCCGGATCCTCACGACGGCCGCCGCCGGCTTCCTGACCGCGGTCGTCCTCTGCTTCCCGTTCGGCCTTTCGGTCCTCGAGCCGGGCAAGGCCGGCTCCGTGTTTCACTCCGGCCTCGTGGAGCAGGTCTTCAAGACCGCGGGCGGCTACCCGTATGCCAGCGTCAACGCGTACAACCCGTGGGCCCTCGCCGAGGTCGACGGCACCGGCGTCGCCGCGAACAGCGGGTGGGCGTGCGACACGGTGATCCTCCACCCGGCACCCGGCCAGGTCACCTGCCCGGAGGCGGTGATGATCGGACCGCTTTCCGCGGTCACCGTCGGGGCCATCCTGCTCGCCCTTGCATTCGTTGTCGTCTGCGTCGTCGTGGCCCGGCGGCCGGACCGGCTGACGCTGCTGACGGGCCTCACGATCCTGTCGATCGCGTTCTTCGTCCTGCCGACCCGGGTCCACGAGCGCTACCTCTTCCCGTTCATCGCCGTCGGGGCGATCCTTGCCGCCTTCTCGTGGCGCTGGCGGGTCGCCTATCTCGTCCTGTCGCTGACGACGTTCCTGAACATGTACGTCGTGCTCACGACCCTCTACCCGAACAACCCGAAGATCGTCGACTGGCTGGGCATCGGATCGACCGTTCGCGGCCAGACCTCGATCACGATCATCGCCATCACGACGCTCGCGGCGGCGCTGTGGGCGTTCGTCCAGCTCCGTCCGGCGGCCGAAGAAGGGCTCCGCCGCGAGCTGGCGGCGAGCGACGCGGACGACGCCGCCGACGACGCGTTCGGCGAGGTAGAGGCCTGGCGCGACCCGGTCATCGGGGCGGACGGCTCGGCGGAGCCGGGCGCGTGGGCCGGCAGGGCCCGCCCAGCCGATCCCGGCGCCGGGGCGGGCTGGGCGGTGTCCGCCGCACGGTCCGGCGGAGCGAGCCCTGCCGGCCCGGCCCCGGCCGCCTGGTCGCCGTCGAACGCCGCGTCAGGCGCCGCCACGAGGGCCGGCACGGCGTCCGGACCGCCATCCTGGACCCCGTCGCCGTCGTTCGCCGAGCTCGGGCCGTGGGGCTGGTTCCGGGCAAAGCTCGCCGAGCGACCGGTCCGCGCCGACCGCTCGCGGGGCCTCCACGACGAGCCGCCGGGCCGCATCGACCGGCTGGACCTGTGGCTGCTCGTGGTCCTCGTCGTCTCGATCCTCGGGATGCGGATGTTCCGCCTGTCCGAGCCGTACCAGATGCACTTCGACGAGGTCTATCACGCCCGGACCGGCACCGAGTTCCTCCAGGACTGGCGCTACGGGATCAGCCACGAGATCTACGAGTACACCCACCCCCACCTCGCCAAGTACGCGATGGCTGGCGGCATCGTCGCCTGGGGCGACGACCGGGTCGGCGCAACGAGCGCGCTCGGGGTCCCGGTTCTTGACGCCGTAATCGAGCCTCGGCGCGAGGACGACACCCTGCCCGGCGGCCGGGCCGGTGATCGCGTGGATGTCGTGACCGGCTCGGAGCTGCGCTCGTACGACCTCCTGAGCCGGCGATTGGTCGCGGCGATCCCGATCGCCGGCGCGCGAGCGGTCGCATTCGATCCGCTCGGCGACCAGCTCTTCGTCGGTTCCTCCGACGGGAGCATCGTCAGCGTCGACGCGGTGGCGCTCGACGCCGTGCGGAACGTTTCAGCGGCGGGGGCGGCTGCCGAGCCCGTCGCGTTCGGGCGGGTCGACGGCGAGATCCGCCGCCTGTTCGTCCCGGACGGCGGCCTGGCGGTCCTCGCCGCGACCGGCGACGATCGCCTGATCACGCTCGACGGCGTCTCGTCCGAGGTGCTCGGCACCGTCCAGCTCGACCGCATCGAGGACATCGCGCCGGCCGGAACGAGCCCGGCCCTCGTCGGATCACCCGGCGCGGTCAGCGATCCGGCCGCCGCCGCGCGAACGATCGCCGCACTGCTCGGCGGGACGGCCGCGACCTACCAGCAACGCCTGGGGCTGACGACGGACCGGATCGTCGTGGCCCCGATCTCCGACGCGGACGAGCGCGCCGCCGTCCAGAAGGCGATCGACGACGGCCGGCTCGCCGGGCTGACGATCGAGTCACTCCCCCAGGTGGGGGTCGCGGACGCGAAAGGATTGGAGCTGATCGATCCGGCCACCGGCGACCTGACCGACACCGTCGACGTCGGCGGGGCGGCCCATGGCCTCGGCCTGACGACCGTGGATGACGCCCAGCTGTACGTCGCGACCGACCCTGACGTTGCGACCCACCAGAAGGGCAGGATCGCGATCGTGGCGGTCGGCGGGGACGCGGCCAAGAACGGGCCGGCCCTCATCGCGTCGATGGCGATGCCCGGACCGGTCAGCCGGGTCGTCTTCGATGGCGCGACCGAGATGGTCCACGTCCTCGGCCGGACGCCCGACGGCAGCGCCGCGACGGTCTACGTGATCGAGCCCCACGCCCGGGCCGTCTACGCCGACGCGCGCCTCCCGATCGAGCCGACGGCCCTGGTGATCGACGCGGCCCGGCAATACCCGACGGACGATCGCGAGCAGATCCTCGTCTTCGACGGTGCCGGGACGACGGCGAGCGTCGAGATCGGCCAGCACGAGTTCGCGTGGCGGCTGCCGGGGGTCCTGGCCGGCGCCGCGATGGCCGCCTTCCTCTATCTCCTCGCCCGGATTCTCTTCCGGCGGCGTGCCGTGGCGATCTTCGTCGGGCTGCTGACGTTCGCCGACGGGATGTTCTTCGTCCAGTCCAGGATCGGGATGAACGACGCCTACGTCGGGCTCGGCATCGTCGCCGCCTACACGCTCTTCGCCGCGATCTGGACCGGGTCGTGGCGCCATCGCGGGGCGTTCTGGATCGCGATGCCGCTCATCGGGATCTTCCTCGGCCTGGCCCTCGCCTCGAAGTGGGTCGCCCTGTATGCGATCGTCGGGATGGGCTTCCTCGTCCTCGTCCGGAGCGCGATCGGGCGGCTGCTGGCGATCGCGATCCTCGTTCTGATGACGGCGGTCCTCGGCTACATGGCGATCAACGTGCCGCAGGGAGCCGGCTTCGGCAACCTGCCGTTCGTCGCGATCATGGTCGGGCTCACGGTCGTCGCGGTCGTGGCCAACGTCCTTCATCCGGTGCGCTGGTCGCTCGACGAGATCCGGTTCGCCGTGGGCGGGCCGGTGGCGCTCGGCGGGCTGATCGCCCTGGCGGCGATCGCGATGGGCAAGGCGGGGGCGAGCCTGACCCTCGGCCCGGTGAAGGCGACACCGCTCGAGCTCGCCCTCGGGGCCGCTGCGCTCGGGCTCCTCGCCTGGGTGCTGTTCGTCCTTGCCGCGCGGCTCGGGTTCGGGCCGTTCGCCCCGGCACCGGGACCGGACGAGCCCGCTGCGCTCCTGCCTCCGCCGTCGCCGGCGCCGGCAGCCGCCTGGCTGCGGCCCGGTGCCCAGCTCGGCCTGCCGGTCGCCTGGATGATCGGTTGCCTGCTGATCCTGCCGGTCGCGGTCTACGTGATCTCGTACATCCCGTGGGCGCAGGTCGAGAACCACGTCCTGTTCGCCGGCTGGCCGCCCGGTCACACCGGCCAGTCCCTGACCGACCTGACGGGCGCGATGTACGCCTACCACAACAGCCTGCCCACCCCGCACGCGGCGTCATCGCCATGGTGGGCCTGGCTGTTCGACCTCAAGCCGGTCTGGTTCTACCAGGAGGGCCTCGCCGGCAACACGACGGCCGCGATCTACGACGCCGGCAACCTCGTGATCTGGTGGCTCGGCCTTCCGGCCCTCGGCTTCGCGGCGTGGCAGGCGTTCGCCCGGCGGAGCCTGCCTCTCGCGTTCACCTCGATCGCCTTTGCCCTCCAGTGGGTGTCGTGGGCCCGGATCGATCGGGCGGCGTTCCAGTACCACTACTACACGAGCCTGCCCTTCCTGATCCTCGCCCTCGCCTACTTCCTGGCCGAGCTCTGGCATGGTGCGTCGCGGCGGACGTGGCTGCTCGCCCGTCTCTCGGCCGGGGTCGCCGTCCTCGGTCCGGCGCTGTTCTGGGTCTTCGACCGGCCGCTGTGCGGCTTCGTGGGAGTCACGCGGGCCGTCGCCGACTCGGCGGCCTGTCCGCCGATCATTCCCCAGTTCGTGCTGACATCCCAGACTCTCGCGCTGGCGGTCGTCGTCGGGCTGGCGGTCGTCGTCGTCGTCCGGCTGATGGGCCGGCTTCAGGTCCAGGAGCTCGCCGATGGCGGCGAGATGGCGACCCTCGGCGCGGAGATGAACCCGACGACCCGGACGTTGCTCCTGCTCATCGGGACGGCGCTCGGCACGATCCTCCTCACCTGGCTGATCCAGGAGCGCCTGCCCGACGTCAGCATCCTGGTGTGGAACCGGATCCCGGTCGAGCCGGTCGCTCTCGTCATGTCCATCCCGGCAGTCCTGATCGCCGTGTTCGTCGCGACCGCCCGCGACGCGCGCCGCTTCGTCGTCGGAGCGGTCGTGGCGATCGTCGGCTGGTTCGTCGTCGTCTACCCGAACATCTCGGCCCTGCCTCTGCCGACGGCGATCGCCAATGTCTACCAGGGCGTCCTGCCCACGTACCTGTACGCCTTCCAGTTCCCGGTCAACAATGTCGGGGCGAACGTGCCGCTCCAGCTCTTCGGGCCGGTCCCGCTCCTGCTCGGCGGGTCGGTCGTGTTCCTGTCGCTCGTCGTGGGGTATTCGGCGTGGGTGTGGCGGCTCGCACTGGCCGAGCGGGAGGCGGCCGAGCGCGACGAGCTGGAGGTCGGGGCCTCGATCGGTGGGGCCGGGCTCGGCGAGTAGGTCCGGCCAGGTCGGGAGGTCAGTCGGCGCTGGGCGCCGACGACGACGACGGGGACGGCGACGAGAGCGCGGCGGGTGCCGCGGGTGCCACGGGTGCCGGTCGAGCGTCCGGCCCGGAGGTCGCCGCCGGTCCGGCGGAGACCGGACGGGGCGACGACGGGATCGGCGCGTGGAAGCCGGCCGGGAGCTCGCCGCGGGCGGCGAGGCGGCGAATGATCACGCCGTAGAAGTCGTCGACCTTGCGGGTCACCCGCTCCCAGCTGAACTCCTGCGCACGTGTCACGCCGGCGGCGCTCATCTCGGCCCGCAGCTCGTCGTCGCGGAGCAGCCGCGCGATCGCCCCGGCGAGTGGCTTCGGCTCGCGCGGCGGGACGAGGAGCGCCTCGCGGCCGCGCCGCACCACGCCCTTGTAGCCGTGGATGTCCGAAGCGACGATCGGCGCGCCGGCGGCCATCGCCTCGAGGAGGACGATCCCGAACGATTCGCCGCCGGTTGCGGGCGAGACGTAGGCATCGGCCGTTCGGAACAACTGGGCCTTCTCCTCGTCGGTGACCCGGCCCAGGAATTCGACGCCCCGCAGCCGGCGCGTCGCCACGTAGCGTCGGGCCTCCTTGCCGAGCGGCCCTGTCCCGACGACGAGCAGGCGGCACTCGCAACCCGTCTTGCGCAGGATCCGGTAGGCCTTGAGCAGCTCGAGCAGGCCCTTGCGGGGCTCGAACCGCCCGACGAAGAGGATGTTCCTCGTGCCGTCCTGCCAGCGCGCCAGGGGCACCGCCCGGCGGAAGCGCTCGACGTCGACCCCGTTCGGGATGACCTTGTACTCGCCCGGGAAGTAGCGATCGATGAAGTGCTTGGCGGCGCCGCTGACGGCGATCCGGCCGTGGAGCCGGGCCGCCTCGCCCTTCATCACCTTGCTCCCGAACTCGTATGAGGGCGAGAAGCCGCCGTAGGCGTGGAAGGTCGCGATGTTCACGCTCGTCGAGAGGCGGAGGATGATCGGCGAGAGGAACGGGACGAACGGCTCGTGGAAGTGGAGCAGGTCGAACTGCTCGCGCTCGAGCATCGCCCGGACCTGCGAGACGAAGCGGGGCGACAGGGTGATCGTCCCGACGGAGCCGTTGACCGGCATCGAGAAGCCCTTGCCGATCCGGATGATGTCGCCCTCGGAGGCGCGCTGGAGGCCGTGCGACGAGGTCAGGATCCGGACGTCGTGGCCGCGCAGGCGGAGGTTCTCGTACAGGTACCGGACGTGCTGGGTGACGCCGCCCGGCAGCGGATAGACATAGGGCGAGACCAACCCGATCTTCATCGCCGCTCGTCCTCGACCGCGGCCCGGCGGTCGCCGCCGCCCCGGGCCGTGGCCCACTCGTCGTCGAATCGCGGCGGCGCCTCGGTCGCGCCGGGATACCCGAGGTCGCGTCCCGAGCCGTCGCGGAGGACCCGGGCGCGGACCACGGCCCGAGCATCTCGTGAGTACTTCCGGAGCTGCTTGCCGAACGTCCCGACCTGGCCGCTCGTCCCGTGGAACGAGCCGTGATGCTGGGTCTCGTGACCGAGGATCGCCGAGCGAAGATCATCGGCGGTCTGTCCGGGGAAGGTCGACCAGCCCGTCCCGACGGCCGCGGCCTCGTGGGCGTCGCTGTTGCCGACTGTCGCCAGGCCGTGGTCGGCGGCGAAGCGGACGACCCGGCTGTGCCATGGCCGGCCGAACATCGTCGGGTTGAACGCCTCGATCGCGTCGGGCCGGACGCGCGGGTCCGGGTCGCTCAGGAGCCGCCGGATCACCCAGCCCTGGGCACAGAGCGGATACGGGACGAGGGGGTGGGCCGGGATCGCCAGCCCGCCCTGCTCGTGGATCTCGGCGATCGTGGTCCGGAGGGTCCGCAGCGGCCGGATCCGCTCGCCGATGAACAGGGCCAGCAGGTGGCCGCCGAGCGTGGAGATCTCCTCGCCGACGACGACCTCGACCCGGAGACCCTGCTCGCGGGCCATCGTCCGGGCGGCCAGCGCCGCGTCGATCCGCTCGTGATCGGTGATCGCGATCACGTCGAGATCGGTGGTTCGCTCGGCGTGGTCCAGGATCGCCGCGATCCCGTCCGTGCCGTCCGAGGCGAGCGTGTGGATGTGGAGGTCGGCCCGGCCGAGACGGACCGTCATCGCGGATCCGCCGCCGCCGGTTCCGGTCCCGCGAGATCCGGCCAGATCGGGAAGAAGATCGCCGACCACTGGTCCGGCGCGGCCGAGATCAGCTCTTCGAAAGCGACGGCTTCGGCTCGCAACGTGGCCGCGATCCGCTCGCGCCGGCTGCCCTCGGTCGCGACCGGGACGGGCAGCAGCCCGCCCGCGACCCGTCCGTCGGGCAGGCGCCGGACGCCGACCGCGTAGATGGGCGCGCCGCTCTCGATCGCGAGGAGCGCCGGGCCGATCGGCAGCGGCGCGGGAGCACCGAACAGCGGCGTCTCGATGCCACCACCGGCGATGTCGCGATCCGCCACGATCCCGACCTGGCCGCCCGCCCGGAGCTCGGCCATCAGGGCTCGGCGGGCCGCCCGCAGCCCGACGATCCGGACGCCGAGCGAGCCGCGCGTCCGTTCGAACCAGCCCTGGAGGGCCGGATCGTCGACCGCCTCCATCGGCGCCACGAACGTCCGGCCCGAGCGGTTCGCGAGATAGAGGCCGGGCAGCTCGATCGGGCCGAGGTGGGCGGAGATGAAGATGACCGGACCGCCGCCGAACGCGGCCTCGACCGTCTCGGGCGTCTCGACGATGACCCGCGTGTCGAAGATCGCCGGCGTCAGGGCCGGCACCCGGAGCATCTCGAGGTAGTAGCGGGCGTTGTGCCGGAAGGCCGATCGCACGAGCCGCTCGAGGGCGCGCCGGTCGTTGGCGGCCGCCCGGACGCGCGTGCCACCCGCGCCGCGCCGGTCGAGCTCGCGGACGACGCGGTCGAGGTTGCAGCGGGCCTGCGCGGCTCGGGCCGGCGCCAGCCGGTACCAGAGCCAGCCGACGACGTCGGCAAGGGCCAGAAGGAACCGTTCGGGGAGCCGGCAGGCGATCCACGAGACGGCCCCGAGAAGCGCCACCCGGAGGCGCTGCATCGGCGTACCGCGATCGGGGCGGTCCTCTCGGGCGGGCCGGTCCGTTCGGGCGGTGGTCACGACGGGCGGCTCGGCCTCGGCCGGCAGGCCGGCGGTCTTGTCGGCCCCGGGCGGCGCCGCCGCGGTCGGCGCCGACCGTTCGGCGACGACCGGTCGATCGGTCACGGCTCGCCGAACTCCGCGCTCACCGCCGTCGGGGCGACGGTCGCCGGCGGTGCTTCCGGTGCCACGACCATGGGCACCGCGGCCGAGCGATCGCCCGCCAGCATCCGATCGGCCCGGTGGGCGAGCTCGGCGGCTTCCTCGGCGGTCGGCGGCCAGATGGGCTTGAAGCTGTACCACTGCTCGGGCGCGGCGCCGATCGTCGCCGTGAGGGCATCGGCCAGCTCCTGGGTCGCCCGCTGGATGTCGGCCGGCCCGGTCGACGGCACCGCGATGATCGGCGAGAACGAGACGTGGAACATGCCGTCGTCGCCGCGCCGGATCGCGACCGGCAGGATCACCGAGTTCGTCTTCGCGGCGAGCGATGCCGGCCCGGCCGGAAGGGTCGTCCAGTCCCCGAACAGGCGAACCGGCACACCGTCGGCGCGGTAGCCCCAGTCGACGAGGAGAGCCAGCATCTCGCCGCGCTTCAGCACGCCGAAGATCTCGCGGAGGTTGCGCCAGGGGATGACGTGGACGCCCCACGCCTCCCGAAGCCGGCGGAACCGCTCGAACATCTCGGGGAACGACGAATCGTCGGCGACGACGCTGATCGGCCAGCCGCGGTTGGCGACGCCCGCCGCGACCGCCTCGTTGTTGCCGACGTGACCGAGGGCGAAGATCAGCCCGCCCGGCGACGCTTTCCAGACTTCCTCGATCCGGTCGAGATCGGTCTGGACCACCCGGGCGACCGCCTCGTCGACGGACAACGACTCGAGCCGCATGACCTCGACGAGATAGCGGGCGTACTCGCGATACGCCGCGAGGGCGAGGCGGCGGACCTTCCGGTCGCTCGGCGGCAGTCCGGCGACCCGGCCGAAGTTCTCGTTCGACCAGGATCGCTTCGTCGGCCACAGCAGGTAGCCCGCCTGGCTGGCGGTCGCGATCACCCAGCGGGCGAGCCCGGCCGGGACGTGGGCAACGACCCAGACGGCCGCCGCGTACGCGGTCACGACCGTCTTCTCGAGGATTCGAGGGCCTTGTTGTCGCCGGCGATGGGGTGCCTCGAGCGGCATGTCAGCACCCTGTCCGTTGGCTCGGCATGCGCGCTCCGAGGTCCGAGGGTGAGCTCCGTGAACCCATCGGCCCGAGGATTGCTTCGAGCCGCTTGCTGGCGCTCACTTCGCTGCGGCCGCCGCCTTCCGGACCGGCGCCGACCCGGTCGGTGCGGCCGACGCCAGCTTCCTGAGCTGGGCCTTCGTCAGGTTCTCGGTCCCGACGAGGGTCTCGTTGTCCTCGCCCCGGATGAACGCCTCGAGGCGGTTGTGCGAGACGTCGTCATGGATCTGGATCGGCGGGCTCTTCATGAAGTAGCTCGACGGCGCGACGAGCGTGCCCTTCAGGCCGCGATCGAGGCCCAGCTTCAGGCAGCGGATCGCGTCGGTGATCACGCCCGCGCTGTTCGGCGAATCCCAGACCTCGAGCTTGAGCTCGGCGTTGAGGGGGACGTCGCCGAAGGTCGTGCCCTCCATCCGGATGTAGCACCACTTCCGGTCCTCGAGCCACGGCACGTGGTCGCTCGGCCCGACGTGGACATTGTCGGGGTCCATGTCGTAATCCAGCATCGAGGTGACGGCGTTGGTCTTGCTGATCTTCTTGGACTCGAGGCGCTCCCGCTCGAGCATGTTCAGGAAGTCCGTGTTGCCGCCGAAGTTGAGCTGGTAGGTCCGATCGAGGCGGACGCCACGATCCATGAACAGGCGGGTCAGGACCCGGTGGCTGATCGTCGCCCCGACCTGGCTCTTGATGTCGTCGCCGATGACCGGCAGGCCTTCCTGGGCGAAGCGGCGCTGCCAGTACGGCTCGCGGCCGATGAACACCGGGATCGCGTTGATGAACCCGACGCCGGCGCGGAGCGCCTGCTCGACGTACCACTTCGTGGCCTCCTCGGAGCCGACCGGGAGGTACGACACGACGACGTCGACCTTGCGTTCCTTGAGGATTCCGACGACGTCGGCGGTCGGGCCGGGCGCCTTCTCGATGATCTGGCTGAGGTACTTGCCCAGGCCGTCGTGGGTCATCCCGCGGTCGACCTTCACGCCGAGCCTGGGGACCTGCTGGAAGACGAACGTGTTGTTCGGCTTCGTGTAGATCGCCTCGGACAGGTCCTTGCCGACCTTGTTCTTGTCGATGTCGAAGGCCGCCACGAACTCGATGTCGCGGACGTGGTAGCCACCCAGGTTCACGTGCATGAGGCCCGGGACGAAGTCGTCCTTCTTGGCGTCCTCGTAGTAGTACCGGCCCTGGACCAGGCTGCTCGCGCAGTTGCCGACCCCGACGATGGCGACGCGGATCTTGCGCCCGGTCTTCGCCGGCGCCGTCTCGTTCTCGGTCATTGGGTACTCCGTGAGACCGCCGTCAGCCCTGCTCCGACGCCTGCCGGAGGGTGACGACGATGCGCTGGATCGTGG
>DASUPH010000042.1:0-5946 GCA_036276275.1 Candidatus Limnocylindrales bacterium | reverse complement strand
ACGATCGCGGCCGCGGAACACACGCTCGCGCTGCTCTACGGCGTCGCGCGCAGGATCGCCGCGGCCGACGCCTCGGTCCGCCGCGGCGAGTGGAAGCGGGTGGAGTTCACGGGGCTCGAGCTCCGCGGCCGGACCCTCGGGATCGTCGGTCTCGGCAAGATCGGCCAGGCGATCGCGGCCCGGGCCCGGGCGATGGAGATGACGGTCCTCGCCGCGGACCCGTTCGTCACCGAGGAGCAGGCCGCCCATCACGGAGTCGAGCTCGTGACGTTCGAGCGGCTGATCGAACGGGCCGACGTCGTCTCGGTCCACGTCCCGCTGAGCCGGTCGACCCGCGGCCTGATCGGTCGCCAGCAGCTCGCCCGGATGAAGCCCGGGGCGATCCTCCTCAACGCCGCCAGGGGCGGCGTGATCGACGAGGCGGCCGTCGCCGAAGCCCTTCGTGACGGCCACCTGGCCGGCGCCGGCGTCGACGTCTTCGAGGTCGAGCCGCCAATCGGCTCGCCCCTCCTCGACGCCCCGAACACGCTCCTCACCCCCCATCTCGGGGCGTCCACGGCGGAGGCCCAGGTCCTCGTCGCCGAAGAGGTCGCGGACCAGGTCCTCGACGTGCTCGCCGGGCGAAGCGCGCGCTACGCGGTCAACGCCCCGCTCCTGACCCCGGAGACCGCCCAGGCGATCGCGCCGTACCTGCCGCTGGCCGAGCTGATCGGCCGGTTCTACGCCCAGTTCGCCCGGACGGGCGTGAAGACCCTGACGCTCGAGATCGCCGGCGATCTCGCTGCCTTCGACGCGTCGCCGCTGACCGCCGCCGTCCTCCGCGGCCTGATCGAGACGTCGACGACCCAGCGGGTCAACCTCGTGAACGCAGCGTCGCTCGCGCGGGCGCGCGGAATCACCGTCGTCGAGCGCAAGACGCCGGACGCAGGTGGGTATGCCTCGTCGATCAGCCTCTCGGGTGAGAGCCAGGGGCGATCGACGACGGTCGGCGGAACGGTTGGCGGCGGTGAGGCCCGTCTGACCCGCCTCAACGACTACCGGCTCGACATGGAACCGACCGACGTGATGCTGATCACGAACCATCGCGATCGGCCGGGCATGATCGGGCGGATCGGCCAGACCCTGGGCGAGGCCGACGTGAACATCAGCGCGATGCACGTCGGACGGAACGCGCCACGCGCCGACGCCCTCATGGTCCTCGCCCTCGACGATGACGTCCCGCCGGCCGTCGCCGAGGCGATCCGCAGCCACGAATCGGTCCTCGAGCTCTGGACGATCCGGCTCGGACGCGACCACTGACCGGGTCGATGGAGCCAGGTTCGCCGGCAACGGCCGACGCCGAGCCGCTCGCCATCCCGGCCGGGCTCGACGCCACCCTCGTCCTCGTCCGCCACGGCGAGTCGGAGCTGATCGTGGAGCGTCGCTTCCAGGGCCAGGCGGAGTCGCCGCTGTCGGCGACCGGTCGGCGTCAGGCTGTGCTCGTCGCCGGTCGTCTCGCCCGTCCGCTGGAGCCGCCGACCCTGCCGCTCCCCGACCGCCCGCCGCTCGCGATCGTTCACTCGCCGCTGGGTCGGGCGACCGAGACGGCGACGATGATCGAGACTGCGTTGGCCGCCGATGACGGGTTCGGGTTGTCGATCCCGCGCCGCCCCGACGATCGACTCAAGGAGATCGCCCAGGGTGAGTGGGAGGGGCTCCTCAGCTCGGACATCGAGGCAAACGACGGCGAGCGCCTGGCGACCTGGCGGATGCGCCCGACCGAGGCGTGGGCGCCCGGCGGCGAGCGATTGGTCGACGTCCAGGCTCGGGTCCGACCCGCCCTCGGCGCACTCCTTGCCGATCTGGCGGCGGCGGGCCGGCCCGGCTCGATCCACGCCCCCCAGGTCGCGGGCTACCGGGATGGAGCCGCGGACCAGCCGTGGACGATCGTCGTCGGGCACGACGGCATCTTCAAGGTGGTCCTGCTGACCCTGTTCGACCTGCCCCTCGAGCGGTTCTGGATGTGGTCGTCGGACCTGTGCGGGATCTCGGTCATCGAGTTCCGGGCCGGCAGGCCCGTCGTCCGGGCGATGAACCTGACGGAGCACCTGGCGGGGCTCCAGGACGAGGCGACCCACGCGGAAACGGAGGAACGGGCCCGCTCCGGCGCGCTCTGATCCGGGCGGCGCCTAACGCATCCGCCGCCGGTCGCGCCGCCGGAGCGCGAGCCTGAGCAGCTGGACCCGGAGCCGCCGATACGAGTCGCGGAGCGTCCGCAGTCGGTCGTCGCCGAGGGATCGTCGGCCGTAGGCGACCTCGACCTTGGCCGTCGCAACCGTCTGGAGCTCGGGCCGGACGTTGGGCAGGATGTCGCCGAGCGCGGTCGCGTACTCGTAGGCGGTCTGGGTCGGGCGCGGCCCGAAGCCGAACCGCCGGGCGAGGCTCACGATGGACGCATAGACCCCGTCCGGCGTGGAGGCGCTGCGTGGTCCCCGTCGCCAGGCCAGGAACGCGACCAGCAGGACGGCGAGGAACAGGATGATCGCGACCACGATCAGGGCCTGGTTGTTGCCGGAGTTCGCCCCGCCGGGGACGACGGCGCCCGGCCGCCGGCTCGGCTGATCCGGTCCATCGCGCGGGTCGCCGCTCGCGAACCCGAACGACGGCGACGGCCGCGGCGTCGCGAGCGGCACGACCTCGCCCTCGGGCAGCGCGAGGGCCTGGGAGATGCCGGTCGGGTCGAACATCTGCCAGCCGAAGCCCGGGAAGTAGACCTCGACCCAGGCATGGGCCCCACTCATGAGGATCTCCTCGGTGCCCGTCGTCGGATCGATCGTGCCGGGCAGGAAGCCCTCGACGAGCCGGGACGGATAGCCCGCGGCGCGGAGGAGGATCGTCATCGTGCTGGCGTAATGCTCGCAGTAGCCGACCTTGTGAGCCGCGAAGCACTCCACGATGCTGGGCGCGTCGTTGCAGACGCCCAGGACATCGGTCCGGTAGGTGTAGCGACTGCTCTGGAGCTCGGCGACGATCGCCTCGGCGAGATCGAACGGGTCGTTGTGACCGGCGGCCTTGACTTTTGCCTTGATGTCCGCGAGGAGCTTCTTCGCCTCGTTTCCCATCGCTCCGTCGGGGACGCCGAGGTACCGGGCGGCGATCCCCGGCGGATAGTCGGTCCCCGCCGCGCGCAACCGGTTCTGCGTCAGGCCACCGGGCAGGTCGACCCGCGCCGGCAAGGCCGAGACGACGCTGTACGAGTCGCCGGCGCCGATCTCGATCGATTGGAAGAACCCGTCGACGCCACCGAGGTTCAGCGTCACCGGCCGATCGATCGACTTCGGGTCGATCGGGCTGAAGGCGACCTTGAAGAGGCGGCTCCGCGGAGTGACGTTGAACGTGACGTCGGTCCGGACCGTCCCGTCGGGGATCCGATCGAGGGTGCCGGCGAGCAGGTTCGCGCCGCTGTCCCTCGCCTCCCGGGTCGGGCTCGCCGTGGTCCAGCCGTTCAGGGTGAACGAGTCGTACGCCGTCGCCCGCCAGTAATACTTCGTGCCGTCGCCGGCAGGCCGATGGATCGTCAGGGCGGGATCCTTCGAGGTCGACCAGATCCCGCCGATCGTGACCTGGGCGCCGAAGGACGGGACCCCGAGCGACTTGCTGTCCGGGGCTGCGGGAACGATCCGCTGGAGCCACTGGCTGATGTCGACGAGGAGGGGCTTCGCGTCGTCCCACATGCCTTCCAGAGGCTTCGATCTCGCGCTCGCGGTGAGGGTCAGCGAACCGAGGACCGCGATCATGATGAAGACCGTCCCACCCCGCAGGTAGAGCGACCCGACGGCCGCGGGGTCGCCGATCCGCCTGCGCAGCCACGTCGCCCGCTCGTCGAGAGCGTGGAGGCGGGTCAGGAGGAGCAGCGACGCCATCGTGAACAGGACGATGAACCACAGCTGGTCGTGGACCGTGGCCGACATGTTCGCCACGAGGATCGCCCCGAGGACGATGATCGGGCCGATCGGCCGGCCATGGCGGAAGACCGCCGCGGCCGCGAACTGGCCATTCGCCCAGCAGACGAGGCCGAGGACGAGCAGGTAGTGGCCGCTCTCGCGTGTGACCGGCAGCCCGCGGGAGACGAGGTCCACGACGGCGTTGAGACAGGCGGTCGCCGTCGCCGCGAAGCGAACGGCCGGCGAACCATCCGGGGCGAGGATGCCGCCGACCATCCACGGCACGACCAGGGCCGCGACCAACGCTCCGGCGAGATGGGCCAGGGGCCGGCTCCAGCCGATTCGGGCGCCGAGGAAGCCGACGCCGACACCGGCGAGCGACGCCCAGGCCAGGAAGTCCGTCCAGGCCCGCTGGCCCAGCACGAGAGCGGAGTCGTCGAGCGACCAGGCGACCGCGACCGCCATCGTCGCGACCAGGAACAGGCTGATCCAGCCCTCGCTCGGGGCGCGCAACAGGCGGGTGCGGATCGGGTCGATCATCGGGCGAGGGCCTCCGCGAGCGATGCGCCGGGTGTCACGTGGTGGACCCGGAGCTCGTACTCGGCGAGGGCATGCCGCAGGGCCCGGGCGCGCTGGGCCCGCTGCTCCTCGACCGCCGGGTCGAGCGGGCTGAATCGCTCGCCGGATCGCTCGCGCTCGGATCGCTCGATCCGCTCGGCGGCGGCGCCATCGACCGACACGACGACCGACCCGATGCCACGGGTCCGAAGAGCCGCGATCGGCCGGACCCAGCCAGGATCGAGCGAGCTGGTGATGACGATCGCGGTCATCCCCCGACGTAACCGTCCGGCGGCCGCCACGAGGCTCTCCGCCAGCGGGGTCGCGCCATCACCCTCGACGGCCGCCAGGAGTTGCATGACCTTGAGGTGCTGGCGGCTACCGCGGTCGGCCGGCAGGATCGCCATCCGGTGGGCGTTGACCGTCATCCCGACGGCCCGGTTCTCGAGGAGGGCCTTGTCGGCGATCGAGGCAGCCACCCGGACCGCGACCTCGACCGTCGATTCCTCGCCCCGGCCGGCCTGGACGGAGCGATCGAGGTCGAGGAAGATCCAGGCGTCGGCGGTCTGCTCGAGCTCGAATTCCTTGACCTGGATCTCGCCGTGCCGGGCTGTCGAGCGCCAGTGGATCCGGTTGAAGCTGTCGCCCGGTGCATACGGCCGGACCGCGGTCGCGAGCGGCGTCGTCTGCATCGTCCGCTCGGGGGCGGCGTGGCTGCCCTCGATGCTGGCGGCCGGCAGCCGCCACATCGGGAGCTTCTCGACCCGGGGGTAGACGACGACGGCAATCCCCTGGCCGACCGAAGCCGACGCCTCGAAGAACCCGAACGGGTCACCGGTCCGGATCTGGAGCGGCTCGATCCGGAAGTGGCCGCGTCGGATCAGGGGCGCCCGGACGAGCCACGAACGCTCGCTCCGCGTCCCGAGCGTGATCGCCCGGCCGGGCAGCCCGCCGGGCAATGTCGTCGGGTTGTGGATCTCGAGCCACGGCTTCGGCAGGCGGCTGGTGTTGCGGAGGGTGTACGTCACCTGGAGCCGGTCACCCACGTGGCCCGTGAGCTGGCTGACGGCATAGCCGGCTTCGAGGTCCGCCAGACCCAGGCGGGTCAGGATGTACGAGCCGCCGATGACGAGGATCGCGAGGTAGACGAGATAGAAGAGGAACTCCAGCCCCGTGGAGAACGCCGCGATGAGCAGGATCGCGGCGACGACGATGAGCTGGAAGCGACGGATCATCTGGATCGATCGATCGTGACGGTCGCTGGCTTGATCGTGGCCGGCTAGACGCTTGCCGCGCCCTGGCCGGTCGGGCGGATCGCCTTCGGCCCGTTCGGGCCGCCGGTCGGGCGGATCCCGTCGATCGCGGTCGACTCGAGGAGCTCATGGATCACGTTGCTGGACTGGATGTCGTGGATCGACGAGCTCGTCTTGATGATCAGCCGGTGGGCCAGGGCCGGCTCGGCGAG
>DASUPH010000041.1:0-8859 GCA_036276275.1 Candidatus Limnocylindrales bacterium | reverse complement strand
GCGGCCCGGCTGTACGACCGCCACGCGAAGGTCGCCCAGGAGTGGTTCCCCCACGACTACATCCCCTATCGGCTCGGGCGTGACTTCGACAAGGAGCCCTGGACCCCGGACCAGCCGCGGCTGACCGGGGTCGCGCAGACGGCATTCGAGGTCAACCTGCTGACCGAGGACAACCTGCCGAGCTACCACCGCCTGATCCACGGGATGTTCGGGAACGGCGACGGCGCATGGATCAGCTGGATCGGGCGCTGGACGGCCGAGGAAGGCCGCCACGCGATCGTCCTCCGGGATTACCTGACCGTGACCCGGAACATCGACCCGATCGCGCTCGAACGGGGCCGGATGACCCAGCTCCAGCAGGGCTATGACCGGGACACGATCGACACGCTGCGCGGGCTCGCCTACGTCGCCTTCCAGGAGCTCGCGACACGGATCTCCCACCGCAATACGGGCCGTTATTCCGACGACCCGGTCGCGGACAAGATCATGATCCGGATCGCCGCCGACGAGAACCTCCACATGGTCTTCTACCGCGACATCCTCGGCGCGGCGCTGAAGATCCAGCCGTCCCGAGCCGTGTGCGCGATCGTCGCGGAAGTGCTGGCGTTCCAGATGCCGGGAGCCGGCATCCCGGGCTTCCTTCGAAAGGCCGCCGCGATGGCAAGGGCCGGCATCTACGACATCCGGATCCATCGCGACGAGGTCCTCCTGCCGATCATCCAGCATTGGAAGATCTTCGAGCTGACGGGGCTCGACGCGGCCGCCGAGGCGGCCCGCAAGCAGCTGGCGGAGCATCTCGACGCGCTCGAGATGCAGGCCCGCCGGTTCGAGGAGAAGCTGGCCCGCTCGGACGCGCCGCGAATCGCCCGCACCGGCTAGAGGCCCATTCGGCAGACGAGCCGCCGCGACCTCGCGGCGGCTCGGCGACCCGCCCGGCTCGATACGATGAGACGGCGAGTCGTTGAGCCGCGAGGAGATGATGGCGCAGCCGCTGACCGTCCTGTTCATGCCCGAGTCGGCCTTCGGCCCGACGAACAACTGCATCGGCATCGGCGACGTCCTCCGGCGGCGCGGTCACCGGATCGTGTTCGCGGCCGAGGCGTCGTGGCAGGGCCGCTTGGAGCCGCTCGGCTTCACCGAGGACCTCGTCGACCTCGCCCCTCCGCCTCCGGCCGATGCCCCTCCCCAGGACGCCGGTCAGTTCTGGAAGGACTTCATCCGCGACACGGCACCCGAGTTCCGCAAGCCGACGATCGACCAGCTCGCGACCTTCATGCAGCCGACCTGGGAGGCGCTGATCGACGGCTCGAAGTTCTGTGAGCCTCAGCTCCGCGAGATCATCGCCCGCCATGCACCCGACGTGATCGTCGAGGACAACGTCGTCGCGTTCCCGGCCCTCCAGACAGCGGGCAGGCCGTTCGTCCGGATCGTGTCGTGCAATCCGCTCGAGGTCCGCGGGCCGGACATCCCGCCACCCTATTCGGGGCTGCCGACGGATGATCGATCCGAATGGGCCGCCTTCGACGCCGAGTACGATCGCAGCTGTCGCGAGACGTGGGCGGGCTTCGACGCGTGGTGCCAGGCGCAGGGAGCGCGGCCGCTCCCCGAGCTCGAGTTCATGCACGCATCCGACGTGCTCAACCTGTACGTCTATCCGCAGGTCGCCGACTACGCGGACCGCCGCCCGCTCGACGCGACCTGGCGCCGCCTCGACTCGTCCGTCCGGGCGACCGACGGCGACGTCGAACTGCCCGAGTCGATCGCCGACCGGCCGCCCGACTCCGCCTTGATCTACCTGTCGCTGGGCTCACTCGGCAGCGCCGACGTCGACCTCATGCGACGTCTCGTCGCGGTCCTGGCCGACACCCCGAACCGCTACATCGTCTCGAAGGGTCCCCAGCACGCCGACTACGACCTCGCCCCGAACATGTGGGGGGCCGAGTTCCTGCCGCAGACCAAGATCGTCCCCCAGGTGGACCTCGTGATCACCCACGGCGGCAACAACACGACAACCGAGGCGTTCCATTTCGGAAAGCCGATGATCGTCCTGCCGCTGTTCTGGGATCAATACGACAACGCCCAGCGGGTCGACGAGACCGGGTTCGGCGTCCGACTGGCGACGTACGACTTCGAGCCGGCCGAGCTCAACGGCGCCATCGAGCGGCTGCTCGCCGACGCGGACCTGCGCGGGCGGATGGCTCGGACCGGGGCGGAGATCCGGGCACGGGACGGGGTCGCGAAGGCGGCCGATGCGATCGAGTCGGTCGGGGTGGCGGGCCGATGACCGCCGCCGTGGTCGGCGACGCCGTCGGCACCCGCTCGATGCGCGCCGTGCGGGCGACGCGCTACGTGACCGCGTTTCGCGAGGGCGGCTCGCTACCCGGTCTCGTGGAAGCCGACGACGACGGCCTGTACGTCGTGAAGTTCCGGGGCGCCGGCCAGGGCCCGCGCGTCCTCGTGGCGGAGTGGCTCGCCGGCGAGATCGCCCGGTCCCTCGGGCTGCTCGTCCCGGATCTCGTCGCCGTCGACCTGGCCAAGGAGATCGCCGATTCGGAGCCGCACCAGGAGATCCACGATCTGCTCGAGGCGAGCGTCGGCCGCAACATCGGGCTGGACTTCCTGCCGGGCTCGCTGATGTACGACCCGGCCATCGGCACCGCCCCGGACCCGGACTGGGCCGCGTCGGTCGTCTGGCTCGACGCCCTCGTGACGAACCCGGATCGGTCCGCGAGGAACCCGAACATGCTCGTGTGGCATGGCCGGACGTGGCTGATCGACCACGGCGCCGCCCTGTTCATCCACCACACGTGGCGGGATCCCGACGCCCACGCCCGGAGGTCGTTCGGCGATCGGATCGGCGACCACGTCCTGCTGCCCTTCGCGTCCTCGATCGCGGCGGCCGACGAGCGCCTGGCCGAGCTCGTCACCGGCGAGCTGCTCGCGGATCTCGTCGCGGCGGTCCCCGATGACTGGCTCGCACCCGACCGGATCGTCGGTGACGCCGACGCCCAGCGCCGGGCATACGTCCGCTACCTGTCGAGCCGGCTGGAATCACCGCGGCCGTTCGTCGAAGCCGCCGACCGTGCCCGAGCGGAGGCTGGTTGACATGGCCGATCCGAGAGAGCACCCATTCCAGTACGCGATCATCCGCGTCGTCCCGCAGGTCGAGCGCGGCGAGTCCATGAACGCGGGCGTCGTCCTGCTCTGCCGGCCCAGGAGGTTCCTGGCGGCCCGCGTCGAGCTCGATGTCGGGCGGCTCCGGGCGCTGGCGCCGGAAGCGGACCCGGCGGCGATCCAGGAGCATCTTGCGGCCGTCGAGCGGGTCGCCGCCGGCGACCCCGCCGCCGGGCCGATCGCCCGCCTCGGCCAGGGCGAGCGGTTCCATTGGCTCGTCGCGCCATCGAGCACGGTCATCCAGCCGTCGGAGGTCCACACCGGTCTCTGCGCCGACCCGGCCACGGAGCTGGATCACCTCTTCGAGCGCCTCGTCCGCTGAGCCCCGCGGGATTGCCTCGGGCGCGGCTCGCCTGCAGCGACGTGATCGGATTGCAACGTCGAACCCGGCCCGGTGACGTGCCCCCGCGACCGTTCCTGGTGAGGATGAGCGGACGGGGTCGCGCTGTGCCCCGGCGCGACCCCGTTCGGACGCGTCCGTCGGGGCGTCGAGCGAGCAAGACGCGGGCGACGAGCTGAGTCGGCGCCACTGGTCAAGCCCGGCTGTCCGAGGACGCCTGGCGCAAGACATCTGAGAGACGGCGGCCGGGACGCGACATCTGACTGACCCGGCCGCGCAGGGAAACTGTCCCTCGTCTCGCCCGTCGCCCCAGCCGACGACCGGGACCTCGGCCCGCGGGAGGGCACGGCCAACAGTCCGAGTCCGATGATCCGCCGACCGCTGAGCCCGGCGATCACGACGACTCCAAGGGGAGAAAACCATGGACGCCATCGCGCTGCTCAAGGCCGACCACGACAAGGTCAAGAGCCTGCTCAACGAGCTCGAAACGACCACGGAGCGCGGGATCAAGACCCGGGCCGAGCTGTTCGCGACGATCAAGGGGGAGCTGACCCTCCACGAGATCGTCGAGGAGGAGATCTTCTATCCGGAGCTCAAGGCACACCCGAAGGCGAAGGACATCGTCCTCGAAGGCTACGAGGAGCATCACGTCGTCGACACGTTGATGAAGGAGCTCGAGGAGCTCCCGGTCGACGACGAGACGTGGGGCGCGAAGGCGCTGGTCATGAAGGAGAACATCGAGCACCACATCGAGGAGGAGGAGGGCGAGATGTTCCGGAAGGCGCGCCAGGCGTTCGACCGCGACGAGCTCGACGACCTCGGCCGGCGGATGGAAGCGCGCAAGCAGTCGGCCGGTCGCGAGCTCGGGATCCCGGTCGCCGTTCCGCGCTGACCAGCGCCCGAAGGGGCGACGATCAGAGATCGCGCCGATAGGGCACGTCGGCGATGAGGATGTTCTTCCGGCCGAGCAGCGCGTCCCGGATCCGTCGCGCGTTCTCGTTGTAGAGGTACTTCTCCCACCAATGGCGGGCGATGTACTCGGGGAGCAGGACGACGAGCACGTCGTCCTCGATCCGGCCGGCCGTGTCCTCGAGATAGCGAATGAGCGGCCGAACCAGCTGACGATACGGTGACTCGACGATCACGAACGCGACGTCCGGGATCTGCCGTTGGAACCGGTCCCGGATCTCCTCGCCGCGATCGACATCGTCGGTGACGTGGACCGCGGTCACGTCGCGTGACATCGATCGCGCGAACTTCACCGCCTGGACCACGTCGCGGGTCACCTCGGGTACCGGGATCACGACGTGCTGACGGCGAAGGCCCGATCCGATGATCGCCTCCGGACGCACGTGGATCTCGAGCCGTCGCCGCTCGTACTGGCGGTGGATGAAGAGCATCGCGCCAACCAGGATCGGGATGATCACGATGATCAGCCATGCGCCGAGCGCGAACTTCGCGATCGCGAAGATCAGGGTGACGATCGCCGTGGCGACGGCGCCGACGCCGTTGATCACGGCACTCCGTCGCCAGCCCGGCTCGCGTTCGCGCAACCAGTGGCGGACCATCCCGACCTGCGACAACGTGACCGACGTGAAGACGCCGATGGCGTAGAGCGGGATGAGGGCGGTCACCAGGCCGCCGAATGCAACGAGGACGAGGATCGCCACGAGGGCGAGGACGACGATCCCGGCGCTGAATGCGAGGCGCTCGCCGCGGAAGGCGAACCGGCTCGGCATGTAGCCGTCGCGGGCAAGGATCGAGGACAGCCTCGGAAAGTCGGCAAAGCTCGTGTTGGCGGCCAGGATCAGCAGGCCGGTCGTCGCGAGCTGGAGGACGTAATAGAGCGGGCCCAACCCGAACACGGCCCGTCCGATCTGGGACACGACGGACTCGTGGTCGGACGGCGTGGCGCCCGCGACTCCCGCGAGGAACGACAGGCCGAGGAACATGACCGCGACGAGGGCGCCCATGACCGTCAGCGTCGTCCGGGCGTTCTTCCATTCGGGCGGCTTGAACGCCGGCACGCCGTTCGAGACGGCCTCCACGCCGGTGATCGCGCTGCAACCGTCGGCGAACGCTCGCATCAGGAGGAGGACGCCGAGCGTCTCGGCGGGGACCACCGCGGGGACGACGCCGGTCACGTGGGGCGTGTCGCCCAGGATCGTCCGGAGGATGCCGATGCCGATGAGCCCGAGTGTGATCGCAAGGAAGAGGTAGGTCGGAGCGGCGAACAGCGTGCCGCTCTCACGCAGGCCGCGCAGGTTGATGAGCATGACGAACAGGATCGCGACGATCCCGAGGGGGACCCGCAGCCCTTCGAGCTCCGGAAAGGCCGAGGTGATCGCCAGGACGCCGGCGGCGACGCTGACCGAGACCGTCAGGACGTAGTCCGTGAGGAGCGCGGCTGCCGCGAGGAGCGCCGGCCCGACCCCGAGGTTCTCCTTCGCGACGATGTAGCTGCCGCCACCGCTCGGGTAAGCCCGGATCGTCTGGCGATAGGAGATGACGATGATCACGAAGATCGTGACGATGAGGAACGAGATCGGCATGACAAGCCAGAACGCGGTCGACCCCGCCGCGAGGAGGGTGAACATGATCAGCTCGCTGGCATACGCAACCGAGCTCAGGTTGTCGCTCGAGAACGTCGCGAGGGCCTTGACCTTCGGCAGCCGCTCGTCGAGCTCCTCGTCCGTCGCAAGCGGGCGACCGAAGAGCACCCGCCGGACGTCGGCCACGAGCCGCTCCCGTGCCTTGATGGGTGCGCTCGCCTCCGGTCGGGCCTTCATGACCCCCGGTGCGGCGTAGCGAAAGTAGCGGGATTGCCGCCGCTTGACGCGGAGCCGGCGGTCGGCGGTCCGTCGGCCCGTCAACGGACGTGCGGCTTCCGATGGTGCCTCGGAGTCCGGGTCCGTCACTCCCGCGGGCCGACCGTCACCGTCAGCACACCGGCCCGTTCGGCTCTCTCCAGGCGAAACGCGACGCCGGCCGCGTGGGCGTGTGCGGCACCGATCCCGGCCACCCGCTCCACGAACGGCAGCGCGACCAGGCGCACCCGGGTGGCGTGCAATCCGGCGACCATCGCGATCGCGGCGTCGATCTCGGCCACGACCAGGTCACCGGCGTCGGTCTCGCCCTCGGCGCCGGGCGGAAACGGGATCACGGAACTGTCCACGTCTCCACCGTACGGAGACCCCCCAAGAGGCAGCGGGTCGGCGAGGCTCGCGCGCGCTCAACAGGCGCTCAAACCTCGGGCCGATGGCCTCCGTCGGATTCCGCGATGCGATAGCCGACCCCCGGCTCGGCGACGATCAGGTTGCGAAGCGCGCCGTCCGGATCGGCCGCCGCGAGCTTGCGCCGGAGCCGCGAGACGTAGACGTGCAGGTAATGACCCTCGTCGGCGTAGGCGGTGCCCCAGACCGCTCGCAGGAGGCGCGCCTTGGTCAGGAGCCGCCCGGGCTGGCCGAGCATCGTCCGCAGGAGCTCATACTCCCGGGGCGTGAGCTCCAGGACCGCGTCGTCGACCGTCGCGATCCGACGACTCACGTCGATCGTGAGCCGGCCGTGGTGGATCGCGCCGGAGCGGTCGGCTGCGGGCCCGGCCGTCCGCCGGAGCAGGGCCGCGACACGCGCGCGCAGCTCCGCCAGGCCGAAGGGCTTGGTGACGTAGTCGTCGGCGCCGGCATCGAGAGCCGCGACCTTGTCCGGCTCCGAGCCACGGGCCGACAGGACGAGGATCGGCGTCGTTGCCTCGCGCCGCACGCGCCGGATGACCGTCGTTCCGTCGCCGTCCGGAAGCCCGAGGTCGAGGAGGATCACATCGGGCCGCTCGGCGTCCCAGCGCCGGATCGCCTCGGCGACATCGGGCGCCTCGACGATCCGGTAGCCGTGGGCGACGAGGTTGGCGGCGATCGATACGCGCATCGCGTCGTCGTCCTCGACGAGGAGCAGGTGGGCCCCGGGCGCCGGCGCCGGGAGTGGGCCGCTCACCGGACAACCGCCGCGCCTGTCGTGGCAGGCTCGCTCGGGACACTCTCGTCGGCCGGGAGGTCGACCTCGATCCGCAGCCCGCCAAGGGAGCTCGCCTCGGCGTTGACCGTTCCGCCCATGGCCTCGGTCATGCCCCGGACGATCGCGAGGCCAAGGCCCAGACCGCGCCGGGAGCCCTCGACGGCAGCCGGCAGGCGGTGGAACTTCTCGAACAGGCGATCCCGCTCCGCCGTCGGGACGCCCTGCCCGCCGTCGTCGACCGCGAGCCGAACGCGGCCGGCGTCGGCCGCGACCGAGATCTCCAGTGGTGCCGGCGGCTTCGTGTGACGGGCCACGTTCTCGACGATGTTCGAGAGCAGCCCGTCGAGGAGGACCGCGTCGGCCCGGACCGGCGGCAGCTCGTCGGGGATCGAGATCGTGATCGGCCGATCCCCGAGGACGGACCGGAGCCGGTCGACGACCGGCCCGACGGCATCGGCGAGGACCAGCGGCTCGAGCTCCGGCCGGAGGGAACCGGCTTCGATCCGGCTCAGATCGAGGACCTCCCGCACGAGCCGGTCGAGCCGGTCCGCTTCGACGTCGATCGCGGCCGCCGTCGACCGCGCCGAGGCAGCGTCGATCGCGACATCGGGATCGGCCAGGGATCCGGCCGCCGCGCGGATGCTGGCCAGCGGGGTCCGCAGGTCGTGCGAGACGGCGTCGAGGAGGGCGGTCTTCAGGGTGTCGGCTCGGCGGGCGATCTCGACCTCGGTCGCCTCGCGGCGGAGGTCGTCCCGCCGGATCGCGAGCGCGAGCTGGTCCGCGGCGAGGGCCAGGAGACGGGTCGTCGCGCGATCCGGTTCGGTCGCGCCCGCAACCAGTGTCGCCTTGAGCGCTCCGACCGGCACGCCGTCGGCCTCCATGCGGACCCGCAGGATCGGCCCGCCGAGGGTCCGCGCATGCTCCTGCGGCCGGCCACCCGGTTCGACGGGGCGCGGCTCGTGGGCGCGGACCCAGCGGGCCGGGGTGTCCCCGGGCGTCCGAATGAGCGTCGTCACGATCGAGGACGTCGGGAGGGGTGCGTCGGCGTCGCTGTCGGCGACGACCCGGATGCGGCTTCCGCGCTCGTTGACGATCCAGACCCGCTCGAGCGCCTCGTCCCAGACCAGTCGTTCGGCAACCTGCGGCGCTGCCGTCTCGATGTCCTGGGCGGTGGCGAGGATCCGGCTGATCGCGAACAGCGCGGTCGATTCGGCCGCCCGACGCGAGGCCTCGGCGGCGCGCTCGGTGCCGAGGGCGGACAGCCGCCCGACGACGACCGCCAGGACGACGAACAGGACGAGGTCGAGCCATTCCTTCGGGTCGCTGACGACGAG
>DASUPH010000040.1:0-2724 GCA_036276275.1 Candidatus Limnocylindrales bacterium | reverse complement strand
CGTCGTCATCGCGGCGGCGGGACTTGCCGTCGGGCTCATGCGGAGGCGGCGATGAGCGCTGCGTGGCGCAGGATCGGCTACGTCGTCGTTGTCGTCGTCGCTGTCGCGTTCGCCGTCGTCCCGCTGCTCTGGATGGCCTCGACGTCCCTGAAGTCGAACCGGGAGATCACCCAGGACGGCACGCTGGTCCCGCAGTCGTTCACGTTCGCCAACTACGCCAGCCTGTTCAACGGGCGCGCATTCGGCTCCTACCTGGCGAATTCCATCGTCGTGACCACAGTGAGCGTCGGAGTCGCCCTGCTCCTCGGGACGCACGCGGCGTACGCGATCGCCCGGTTCCGGCTCTGGCGGGGGATGGAGCGCTATGTCGGGCTCGCCCTCCTGGTGACCCGGATCGTGCCGCCCATCGTCATCATCATCCCCGTCTTCCTGCTCGCGCAGGGCTTCGGTGTCCTCAACTCGAAGCTCGGGCTGATCGTCGTGTACTCGGCGTTCAACGTCTCCGTCGTCGTCTGGATGATGGAGAGCTTCTTCCGGGAGATTCCGGTCGACCTGGAGGAGGCGGCGATGGTGGACGGTGACACCCGGTTCGCCGCCTTCCGCCGGATCGTTCTGCCGCTGGCGGCGCCGGGCCTCGTCGCGACCGGCATCTTCGCGATCATCGTGACCTACAACGAGTTCCTCTTCGCGCTCGTGCTCACCTCGACCCCCTCGGCGGAGACCATGCCGGTCGGCGCGGCGACCCTCATCGGGCGGATCAATATCGACTGGGGGGCGATGAGCGCAGCGGGGGTGATCGGCGCCCTGCCGATCCTGCTGTTCTCCGTGCTGGTGCAGAAGCACCTCGTGCGCGGCCTGACCATGGGCGCCGTCAAGTGACGCCCCTCGATCGAGAAGGAGATTCCCTTGGCCGACCTGAGCTCGATCACGGTGGCGAACGCCCCGGTCAGCTACGGAGCGTTCGAACTCACCGTGGGCATCGACCCCTCCACGCCGGACGGCCTGCACGTCCTCGACGAGGTGGCGTCGGCGGGCTACGCGGGCATCGACCTCGGCCCGGTCGGTTACCTGGGTTCGGGTCGAGAGCTCGCCGACCGGCTCGCCTCGCGCTCGCTCGGCCTGGCCGGGGCCTACCTGGAGCTGCCCTACGCCGACGCCGATGCGCTCGAGAAGGTGCTCCCCGAGCTCGACGCGATGCTCGACACCTTCGACACCGTCGCGGGGCGACTGCCCGGGCCGCCGCCGCATCCCACCATCGCGGACGCGGGAGTCCCGCAACGCAGGGCGCAGCCGGGGCGCGCGCACGCGGACCGGTCCCTGGGGCTCGACGACGACGGCTGGCGCCGTTTTGCCGCCGGTCTCTCCCTCGTCCTGGCCCGCTGTCGCGATCGCGGCTACGAGCCGACGTTCCACAACGAGACGGGCACCTTCGTCGAGGCACCGTGGGAGGTCGAGCGCGTGCTGGAGCTCACCGACGCCCAGTTCTGCCTGGACACGGGGCACTTCCTCGTCGGCGGCGGTGATCCCGTCGCGGCGCTGCGCGGCTTCGGATCGAGGATCAACCAGGTGCACCTCAAGGACGCGAGCCGGGACGTCGTCGCGGCCATCGTGGCCGACGGTGACCCGGTCGAGGCCGTGTGGTCACGGGAGGCGTTCCCGCGGCTCGGGGCCGGGGACGTCGACATCGACGCCGTCCTCGCCGTCCTGCGCGACACCGGGTGGTCGGGGTGGCTGGTCGTCGAGCAGGACACCCTGCCGACGACGGCGGAGCGGTTCGCCCGGGCCGCCGAGGACCAGCGCGCCAACCGCGCCTTCCTGTCGGCGCGCGGCCTGTAGTTGGCGCTTGCTCGGGACGTCGTGCCCGTTGCGTACGTCGTCGCCCGCGACCAGGTCCACCCGCCTGCTGCCGACGAGCTCGCCGAGTGGGCCGGCCGGAATGTGGGTGATCGCCGTTCCGGTGCCCGGCGCGACAGTCTTGTCCGGTTTCGTCGACGAATCGGCGATCACCCGCGGCACGTCCGTTCCATTGTCCCCTGACGGCACCGCGGTCAGATCAGGTCGGGACGGGCGGCGAGCAGCTCGGTGAGTGGGCCGCGGATGTCGGGCGGGTGCAGGCCGAGCTCGGCGAACCGGTCGGCGGTGACCCAGCGCAGCTCGAAGCTGTTGTCCGGCCGGTTCGCCAGGGCCTCCGGCCCGGACAGCTCGGCGCGCCCGCGCACGGCGGTCATCAGGAAGTACCAGGCCGGCCGGTCGTTGTGCCGGCCGGTCCAGAGCAGACGGTCGATCTCGGCGACAAGGGTGGTCTCCTCATGCAGCTCGCGCAACGCGGCCTCGGCCGCGGTCTCGCCCTCCTCGACACCGCCGCCGGGCAGTACGGCGTAGTCCCGTCCGTGCTTGTGGCGCTTCATCACCAGCACCTGGTCGCCATTGACGACGACGGCCGCCGCCCGCGGCTTGATCGCCCTACGCGACGGCTCGCGTCGACCGAGCCCAACCCGGCGCAGGAGCCGCCGGAGGCGGTGGTGCAGCCCGGCCACTGCCCGAGGGTAACCATCGAGAAGGCCGTCCGAACCGGTCGCAGGCGCAGTGGGATCGTCCCGGCGCCTCGCATGGTGGCCCCTCATACAAAGAGCGGCACTACGTCGAAGTCGGCCTCGAACCGCGCCATGGCGTCGTCGGTCGGCCGGTCGGTGGCGCGCGCGGCCGCGTCGAGTACGAGCGGCA
>DASUPH010000039.1:0-5885 GCA_036276275.1 Candidatus Limnocylindrales bacterium | reverse complement strand
GTCGAGGTCAAGGGGTGACCGTTGACGGTCGTCGCGAACGGCAGGACGTCCGGGCCGCCGGGCGCGGTCCACGTCGGCACGCAGGCTCCGCTGCCGATGCCCTGGCCGCTGCACAGGACGAAGTAGCCCTGCAGCTTGACGCTGTAGCTGCCGTGGTTCTGGGCGGGCAGGTCGCGGACGACGTGGTCGTGCGAGAACGGCGCCGGGGGCGGGCCCTGCGGCGTGTCGGTCTGCGGTGCGAGGACGTAGAACCGGTCGAGCTCCTTCGGCGTGTTGCCCGAGAACTTCACGTTCGAGAAGGTCATCCGGTACTCGACGCCCCCGGCCCAGACCTTCTCGTAGCAGCCGACCTGGCCGATCTGCTTGCCTGTGACATCGACGCAGTTGCGGAGCCCGCCGCCATCGGCGGCCTGCGCGGTGCCGCCGATCGTCATCACGACGAGGGCGGTCGCGGCGACGGTGCCGCCGATCAAGGTGCGGAGGGTGGTGCGAGTCGTCATTCGAAGCTCCTTGATGTGATGTGGGAGGACGTGGATGTCAAAGTGACGGAGATCAGAGGCAGCCCGAGGTCGCGAACCTTCGCGAGCAGGCCGTGCAACGCGGCCTGATCGAGCGCGGGGCACCGGATGACGGTCGTGCCGTCGGCCTCGTGGACGAGGGTCATGCCCTCGAACCAGTCCGACCAGCGATCGCTGATGCGCCCCTGCGTCCGGATCTCGTAACCGCCGGTGTCGCCGAGACCGGGGGTCGTATTGCTCATTCCGCTCCTTCCGAGGTGCCGGTCCGGGTGGACGGGCGTCGTTGGATCGAGAGGAGCGTTGACGGCGATGTGGTGAGCGGGCATCACCACACGTGGTGATTCGCGAGGTGATTTGTCCGGTCGGGAGGCGGCGCGGGCGGGGCCGGAGATCGGCCCTCAGATCAGGCCGAGTTCCTCCGCGCGCCTGATCGCGGCGCGCCGGCTGCCGACGCCGAGCTTCGCGTAGATGTTCTTCGTATGGGTCCGGAGGGTGTTGAGCGAGACGACGAGCTCGTTGGCGATCTCCGGCCCGCCGAGATCGCTGCGGAGCAGGCGCAGGACCTCGAGCTCGCGCTCGCTCAACGGCTCGACGAGCCCACCCGTCCGGGCGGAGGTCCGGCCGGCGTCGGGGCTCCCCTCCCCCGCCCGCACGAGCTCATGGAGATAGCTCGGCGGTTTCGATCGCCTGGCGGCCGCCTTCAGCAGCCGCGTCATCTGCGGCCCCTCGTCGAGGAAGACGCGGACATACCCCTCGGGTTCGGCGATGTCGATCGCTGCGTCGAGGGCGGCGAACGCGCCGGCGGCATCTCCGGCTGCGTGTCGCGCCAGCGCCCCGACGACGAGGATGTCGAGGCGGCTCCCGTCTCGGCGACCATGCTCGGCGGCCGCGATGAGCCCGTCGAGGAGCTCGAGCGCCGCAGCCAGGGCGGCGGTGTCGCCCTCGGCCGCCTCCGCGACGAGCAGCCGTGCGAGCGTCGTGTGCTCGTACTCGCGCACGTACGTGAGCTCGTCCACGGGCGTCAGGCCGGTGTGCTGGGCCCACGCGCGCGCCTCCGCGGGCCGTCCGTGGGCGATGAGCATGCGCGCCCGGATCGCCGCCACGGGGCGGATGTCCGGCGAGTACTCACTCAGGTACAGCCGTTCCGCCTCGTCGAGCAGTGGGACCGCCGCGTCGATGTGACCGTTGGCCTGGAGGATCCACGCCTGCACGAGATGTGACCGGTACGGATCGCGTGGGAACGCGAGTCCGTCGCCGAAGTGGCGGCCGCGATCGAGGTGCGCTTGGGCGTCCGCGAGATGTCCGCGCTGATAGGCGATGCCCGCGAGGCCGGTGTACATGTCCGTCGTGCCGCGGAGCGGTGGCTGCGTCCGCGTCGCGAGCGCCAAACCGTCCTCGAAAATCCGCATCGCATCGCCGAGCCGACCCTCGGCCAGGCGGATGTCCGCCGCGACGATGGCTCCGCCGACGAGATCGGTGATGTGGCCGGCCTTCTCGAGCTCCGCCATGCCTTCGGCGTACCAGCGCCAGCCGGTCTCGAGATCGCCCATGCCCCAGTAGGCGAGGCCGAGGAACGCCGCGGCGCCGCCTCGGCCCATGTGATCGGCGTCCCCGACGAGATCGAGCACCCGCCGCGCGTGGGCGATGTTGCCTTCGAGATCGCCCCGCATCTTGGCCAGGGCGGCTCGGTACAGCTCGGTCATCGCCGGCAGACCGCGAAGCTCGGCCTCGTCGACGACGAGGATCTCCTCGCCGGCCGCGATCCGGCGCTCGGCGCCGCTGATGAGCTCGTCGACGCGATCGACCTCGTTGGCCGACAGGATCGTTCCGGCGTAGGCCACCGCCAGGACCGGTCGTCGCGTGACGACGTCCTCCGGGATCGCGTCGAGCCAACGACGGACGGTCGCCTCGCGGCGGAGCTGGCGCATCTCGGGCATCGCGAGCTCGACGAGCTCGGCCGTACGCTCCGGATCCCCGGCCCGGAAGGCGTGGTCCACAGCGGCGGGGCGGTCGCCGTTCTGCTCGAACCAGTCGCTCGCCCGGCGATGGAGCATCGGGATCTCGCCGGGCATCTCCGCGGCGAGGTGGGCCTGGAGCACGTCACCGAACAGGTGGTGGTAGCGGTACCAATGACGCTGGTCGTCGAGGGCGACGAGGAACAGGTTGGCGCGGTCGAGCGCCTCGATCGTCGCCGCCCCACCCTGCTCCGCCGTGACGGCGTCGGCGAGCGCGCCGGTGAACCGCGACAGGATCGACGTCTTCAGCAGGAACTCCCGCGTCTCGGCGGGTTGGCGCCGCAGGACCTCCTCGACGAGGTAGTCCACGATGTGGCGGTCGTCACCGGCGAAGGCCGAGATGAACTCGGTCGTGTCGGCGCGGCCCTGGAGCGAGAGCGCGGCGAGCTGGAGCGCCGCGATCCAGCCTTCCGTACGGGCCTCGAGGGCCGCGACGTTGACGTCGCTGAGCGACAGACCCATGGCGCCGAGGTAGCTCGCCGCCTCGTCCGTCGAGAAGCGCAGGTCGCTCGCTCGGATCTCGACGAGGCCTCCTCGCGCCCGAAGACGTGCGAGGGGGATCGCGGGGTCGGCGCGGGTCCCCATGACGAGGTGGGCGCGGGCAGGCAGGTGGTCGAGGAAGTACCCCAGCTGCTGGTGGATCCGTGGCGCGTCGATCGCGTGGACGTCGTCGAGCACGAGGACGACGTCGGCCTCGGCCGCCGCCAGCCCGTTCAGCAGCGCCGTGACTGCCAACTCGACTGTCCCCTGCCCCGCCGCGAGGCTCGATCGGGCCGCACCGCCCACCCCCGGAGCCGCCCGGTCGAGCGCCTCGATGACGTACGTCCAGAACGTGACCGGGTCGTTGTCGTCCGGGTCGAGCGAGAGCCAGGCGATCCGGGCGTCCCCGGCGCGGCTCGCGAGCTCGGCCATGACCGTCGTCTTCCCGAAGCCGGCCGGTGCCGAGACGAGCGTCAGCGTCGCGCTCGCCGCGCGTCCGATCTGGTCGCTGAGACGGTCGCGCGGGACGAGCCGGCCGTGTGTGATGGGCAGATGGAACTTCGTCTCGAGGAGGGGCGCGGCGGTCATCGCTGGGTCCCGGCCGTCAGGCCTTGGACCAGGCTGCGCTGGAGGAGCAGGAACACCACGAGGGGCGGGACGAACGTGATCGCGAGGCCCGCGAACCGGAGGCCCTCGTCCGTGGCGTAGAAGGTCGAGAACGTCGTCAGCGCCAGCGGCGCGGTGAACGCGGCCGGCCGCTGGATGAGGACCAGGGCGCCCGCGAAGTCGTTCCACGAGGAGACGGCGACGAGCACGCCGACCGCGATGATGCCCGGACGGGCCAGCGGGATCGCGATGGACGTCAAGAGCGCGAGGCGTCCGGCTCCGTCGAGCCGCCCGGCGTCGATCAGGTCCTGCGGGATCCGCCGGAAGTAGCCGGCGAGGACGACCGTCGCGAACGAGACGCTGAAAACGATGTTCACGAGCGCGAGGCCAGGCAGGCTGTTGATCAGCCCGAGCGTCCGGTAGATCGCGAACAGCGGAACGATGAGCACCTCCGTCGGGATGATGAGCGGGGCGAGGACGAGGAGGAAGAGTCCAGCGCGAACTGGCGGACGGAGACGGGTCAGGGCGAAGGCGGCCGGGATCGCCAGCAGGAGCGCGCCCGCAACCGTCATCGAGGCGACGTACGCCGAATTGAGCAACGCCTGGCCGAGATTCGCCCGGTTCCAGGCCTCGGCGAGGTTCCCGATCGCGGGTGGGATCGGCACGGCGAGCGGGCTACCGTACAGGTCGGCGGTGGTCTTGACGGCGTTCAGGAGGGTCCAGATCACCGGATAGATCCAGAGCAGCGCGAGGGCGACCAGGACGACGGTCGTCCATGGGAGTGATCGGCCTGCCTTCACGTGCTGACGGCCTCCACTCGCGGGTTGAGGAGCCGGTACTCCACGATCGCGAGGCCGACGATCAGGACCATGAGGATCGTTGCCATCGCCTGGGCGTAGCCCACGTCAAGCGACCGGAACGCCGTCGTGTAGACGTATGTCGCGACCGTTTCGGTCGCGTGCCCGGGTCCGCCGGCGGTCATGATCCACACGAGGTCGAAGACGCGCAGGCTCGCAATCGACGTCAGCAACGTGAGCGCGAATGTCTGCGGCCAGAGGAGTGGCCAGGTGATCCGCCGGAGCCGCGCAAGCCGGCCGATCCCGTCGAGCTCGCCCTGCTCGTAGTACTCCCGCGGGATCGATTGCATCGCGGCGAGATAGACGACCATCGAGAAGCCGGCAAACCGCCACGCGAAGACGAGAACGATCGCCCACAGGGCGATGCCGGGATCCGCGAGCGGAGCGACGCCGGACAGGTTGAGCCCCAGCACGCCGCCGACGGACGGCACGATCCCGAAGAACGGCGCGTACATGAATTTCCAGACCGTGCCCGCGGCGACCGGGGCCAGGATGAACGGGACCACGAACGCGATCCGGAACAGGGTCCGCCCCCGGCGCGTTTCGGCGACGAGCACCGCGAGCAAGAGTCCGAGGCCGGTCTGGAGCACGACGGCGGCCGCGGTGAAGACGAGCGTGTTGGCGAGGCCCTCGCGGAAGACGGCGTCGCCGAGGAGGGCTCGGGCGTAGTGCTCGAGGCCGACGGAGCCGGTGACCTCGAAGCCCTCGGTTCGGTTGAGGCTCAGGTCCAGCCCGTAGACGAGCGGGTAGAACAGGAAGGCCGCAAGCAGCCCGATGAGGGGCAGGAGAAGGGCGAGGTCGAGCGCGCGCTCCCTGCGCCCGGCCGCGGTCATCGTGAGCGAGCGCAATCCATCCGTGGCAACGATACTCGGTCGTGCAGCGTGCAGGCCGCCGACCCTCGGCTGCCGTGCCCCAAGGCGCTGATGCGGGGGAGAATTCATGGCGCCTCTACGACCGCTGCCTCCGGTCGACTGGAACCGGCTGCTCACGCGCCGGGACGTCCTCCGGCTCGGCGCGCTCGTCGCGGGCGGAACTGCCGTCTCAGCGGTCGCGGGCGCGTGCGCGCCCCGCCGTGAGGCGACCTCGTCCGCCTCCCTCGGCTCGTCCGCCGTCCCGTCCGTCCCGTCCGGGCCGATCACGATGATCGCTGGTGGCGGCGATCCGATGGCCGAACCGCCCCTCCGCAAGGTCTTCGACGAGTTCGCTTCGCAGCATCCCGGCCTCTCGTGGGACGTTCGCGCGCTGCCGGGCGGCGGCCCGGAGTGGGATCGGTTGGCGCGCGCATTGCTCGCGTCCGGCGAGCCCGTCGACCTGACGATGATCAACGGCCAGCAGCTCCGATCGTGGGCCCGCGATGGCCTGTTGGCCGACCTCACGGCGGATTCGCACCTGGCCGACGTATTGGCAAG
>DASUPH010000038.1:0-2253 GCA_036276275.1 Candidatus Limnocylindrales bacterium | reverse complement strand
CGGCCCTGGTCCCGCAGGAACCGCTCGATCTCGCTGATCAGGTCGTCGCCGGCCGGCAATCGCTCCTCGTCGACCATCGATTCGAGGCGCTCGACATACGACCTGGTGGTCTCGTCGAGCGTCGTCGCTGCATCGAGCCGGGTCCGGAGCTGCTCGGACTCCTCGGCGAGGGGTCCGACGCCGAGCTCGATCCCGAGGTGCCGCCCGACGGACGCGAGGAGCTGGAGGGCCGCGGCCGGGTACGGACCGCTGATGTAGTGGGGAACCTGGGCGAAGTAGCCGACCGCGGCGATCCCCATCTCGGCGGCCCGCATCTCGAGGACCGACACGAGGGCTGCCGGGACGCGCAGCAGACCGGTCGGTCCGGCCCGGATGTCGCCGCGGAGGAGACCCGGCCGCGACGCCGTCCCGAGGATCGGCACCGGACGCGTGTGGGGAACCGCGGCCGGGATCGCGCCGAGGCTGATCCACTCCGCGACCCCGAGGGTCGTCGCCACCTCGACGACCGCCTCGGCCAGCCGCGGCCAGTGATAGTCCGGTTCGGGCCCGGTCAGGACGAGGACGTCCCGGTCGTCGATGCGGACGAGGCGGATGACGAACTCGGGCCACGTCAGCTCGGACAGCCGGCCATCGGCGATCTCGAGGACCGGTCGCCGGGCCCGGTAGTCGAAGAGGCGATCGGCGTCGAACGTGGCGACCACGTTGCCGCCCGCGCCGACCAGCCCGGCCGCGGTCGTGGCGGATGCCCCGGCGTCGACCCAGCCGTCGAGGGCGACGATGATCGACGGCTCGTGGAGCGGCCCTGGGTCGTCGAGTCGGTAGAGCGCCATTGGGCACAGGATAGGCGCCTCGCCCTTCGCGGCCCTTCGGGCCGGCACCGGCCTCGAGTCAGACCGGCACCGACGCGCGGGCGGTGCATCACGCGGGACGCGATCGCCCGTTCCGGCGCGGATGCGCGACCGTCAGCCGGCCGTCCCCATGACGCAGCGAGGGCTCGATGATCCGCACGACGCCGTTCCACGACCGGACGAGCGCGGCCAACACGACCGGCCTCTGGGAGCACTGGTCCGGGTATCTCGTCGCCCAGCGCTACCAGCTGAGCGAGAAGTTCGAGTACTTCGCGATCCGCAACAGCGCGGGGCTCTTCGATTCGTCGCCGCTCTTCAAGTACCGGATCCACGGGCCGGACGCCGAGGCGTTCCTGGCCGGCGTCCTCGCCCGCGACATCCGGACGTGCCCGGTCGGACACGGCCAGTACACGGCCTGGCTCGACGGCGACGGGTTCGTCGTCGAAGACGGAGTGATCTTCCGAACCGCGGCCGACGAGTACCTCCTCACCTCGGCCGAGCCGAACCTCGCCTGGTTCGCGAGTCTCATCGGCCGGCAGCGGGTCTCGATCGACGATGTCAGCGAGGATTCCGCCGTCCTCGCGATCCAGGGCCCGAAAGCGCGCGAGATCCTGGCCTGTCTCGCCCCGGAGGTTGCCGGCCTGCCGTACTTCGGGCTGACGACGACGACGATCGGCGGGGCGGCCGTGATGGTGTCGCGGACGGGCTACACCGGCGACCTCGGTTTCGAGGTCTGGGTCCCGGCCGAACGGGCGCTCGCGGTCTGGGACGCCGTCAGCGAAGCATCCGCCGGACGCGGCGTGATCCCGATCGGGATGATCGCCCTGTACATGGCCCGGATCGAGGCGGGCCTGCTCCTGCTCGACGTCGACTTCCGGTCGAGCCGCTACGCCTGGACCGACGCCCACCGCTCGACCCTCGTCGAGCTCGGTCTCGGCTGGATGGTCCGGGACCTCGCCGCCGACGACCGGGCGTTCCTCGGCCGTCAGGCGCTCGAGCGCGAGCTGCGCGACAAGACGTCGCGATGGAAGTTGACCGGGCTCGTCCTCGACTGGCAGGACTACGATCGACACTTCGACGAGGCGGGGTTGATCCCGCCGAAGGACCACACCCCGGTCCAGGACGAGTTCTACGTGTACGACGATGGCGGAACCCAGCTCGGCTACGCGACGAGCCTGATGTACTCGCCGATGCTCCAGCGCCACATCGCCCTGGCCCGGGTCCCGCTGGATCTCGCCAAGCCCGGCTCACGGGTCAAGGTCGAGCTGCCGGTCGACCATCACTACGAGTACTTCGACGCCGACGTCAGCCGTCTGCCTCTCTACAACCCCGATCGGAGGACCGCCTGATGGCCAGGACGACGACTGCTGGAGCACGGTCCGCCACGAAAGCGACCAACGGGAGC
>DASUPH010000037.1:0-2432 GCA_036276275.1 Candidatus Limnocylindrales bacterium | reverse complement strand
CGGGCCGGCGACCCTCGCCGAAGACGACGGCGGGCGCGGCCGACTGGAGCGCGGTCACGTCGGTCGCCATCCGCATGCCCTCCCCGCGATGTCAGCCCACCAGGACGCGATAGATCGCTTCCGTGATCGGGAAGAGGACTCGGCCGAGGATCGACTGCCCGCCGAGCGGCAGGATCAAGAGGATGATCAGGAAGATCCCGTACTGGGCGAGGATGGGCCGAAGCTGCCAGGCGGTCCGCGGCGAGACGAGCGAGAGCATCACCGTCCCCCCATCGAGGGGCGGGATCGGGATCAGGTTGAACAGGCCGAGGATGATGCTGCCCTGGACGATGAATTCGAGGATCGAGACGAGCGTGAAGTTCTGGATCGCGAACGCCGGGTTGGCGAGGATCAGGCGCAACGGGATCGCGACGGCGGCAGCGATCAGCAGGTTCGACAGCGGACCGGCAAGCGCGACGATCGCCTCGCCGTAGCGCCCGCGCAGGTTGCGCGGATTGACCGGCGTCTGGGCAAATCCCAGGGGGAAACCCGTGACCAGGATCGAGATCACGAGCATCGTCCCGCCGAACTGGTCGAAGTGGGCGATCGGGTTCAAGGTGAGCTTGCCGAACAGCTTGGCGGTCGAGTCGCCCAAGCGGTACGCCGCAAAGGCGTGGGCGAACTCATGGACCGGGAACGACAGGAGCAGGAAGAACGCGATCAGGGCGATGGCCGCGACGGGATGTTGCTGGACGAACACGCGGGCGATCCCTCGGAGCGGATGAGGTCGGTGGTGGTGGACGGGGCTCGACGGCGATCCTACAGGCGGCGGAGCAGCTCGGCTTTCTTGGCCTCGTACTCGTCGGCGCTGATCGCCCCCCGATCGCGCAGGTCGGCGAGGCTGGCCAGCGTCCGGGTGACGTCGTCGGCGTTCATGTGGCTCGCCGGCGGCGCGGCCGGGGCCGGGGCCGGCGTGGGGCTCGGGTTGGGGGCGGCGGCCCGGAGCGCAGGCGACGGCAACGGCCGGGCGCCCGAGAGCTCCATCTCGAGGTCATGCTTGGCCTCGAGCATCGCCCGCTTGAAGTCGTCCGGCTGGCGGAGCATCCGAAGGCGCGAGATTCCCGTCTCCGACGCCGTCAGGATGTCGAGGTCGCCGAACCCGAACATCCGCCCGAAGATCGACTGGGTCAGGACCGCGTCGTTGATCTTCTCGAGCGAGCTGTCGACGACCCGCTTGTTGACGACGCCCTCCGACTGGAGGACGCGGCGCGAGGTGACGACGAACTCCTCGTTCGTCCAGCGCAGGACCTGCCAGCCGAAGTACAGGAGCCCACCGACGACGAGGACGACGATCGCCCAGCCGATGATCGGCCTGATCCCGTCGGGCAGGGCGCCCGAGACGATGTAGAGCAGGATCGCGCCGAGCCAGGCGAAGATCGAATAGCGGGCGTCGGCCGCGAGGACGAACCAGTGCTGGTGTTCACGTCGGAGCGGTTGCTCGCCCGCGGCGAGCAGGTTGTTCAGATAGGCCATCGACTGCTTCTCCCTCAGGCCCGCGGATGGGCTCGTGCGTAGACCTCCCGGACCCGCTCGCCGGTGAGATGGGTGTACAGCTGGGTCGTGCTGATACTCGCATGACCGAGCAACTCCTGGACGATCCGCAGGTCGGCGCCGCCCTCGAGGAGGTGGGTCGCGAACGAGTGGCGGAGCGTGTGGGGGCTGACGGAGTCGGGCAGTCCGGCCCGCCGGGCGGCGCCGCGGACGGCGGCAAACGCCTGCTGACGCGCGAACCGCCGGCCCCGATCGCCGAGGAACAGGGGCCCGCCGCGCTCGGGTTTCACGTGATGGAGGCCGAGCAGGGCGGGCCGCTCCTCCGCCATCCAGCGGGCGAGCCAGTCGAGAGCGATGTCGCCGACGGGGACCAGCCGCTCCTTGTCGCCCTTGCCGATCACCCGGACGAAGCCGCCGTCGGTCGAGAGGTCCTCGCGATCCAGCCCGAGCGCCTCGCTGACCCGCAGGCCGGCGGCGTAGAGCAGCTCCACCAGCGCGCGTGCCCGGAGATCCGGGGCCGCATCGAGGAGGGCCTCGACCTCGGCGATCGTCAGGGTCTCCGGCAGGAGCCGCGACTGGCGGGGCAGGTCGATGTGGGCCGCGACGTCGACGCCGATCAGGCCCTCGCCGAACGCGAATCGGTAGAAGCCGCGGATGCTCGCCGCGCGGCGACGGAGCGAGGTCGGGGCAAGGCCGGCGTCGTGTGGTCTCCCGCGGCGGGTTCGCGCCGCCAGGTAGCGACGCGCGGCCTCCGGGCCGGCGGCCCAATCCCGGCCGCTGGCGCGAGCGGCCGCGAAATCGGCCAGATCGCCGCGATACGCCCGGATCGTCGCCGCCGAGAGCCCGCGCTCGACGTGGAGATACGCCAGGTAGTCGTCGATCGCGCGATCGAGGATCGTGGC
>DASUPH010000036.1:0-2256 GCA_036276275.1 Candidatus Limnocylindrales bacterium | reverse complement strand
CGCCGCGAACGTCCTCGTCAACCTGCCGTCCGTCGGGGATCCGGAGTTCAGCGAGGCGACGGCCCTCCAGGTCGACAACCTCGTCCACGACGTCGAACGGCTCGCCGCCGATGCCAGGGAGACCGTCGGGACTGGCGAGCCGCGCGACCCGATCCCGGCCCCTGGCCGGGAGGGACCGTGACGGCTCCCACCGGTGCCCGCCTGCTCGAAGGTGGGCCCATCGCGGACGAGATCCGCGTCGCCGTCGCCGAGGACGTGTCGAAGTTCCGAACCGTACGGGGCCGCCCGCCCGGCCTCCGTGTCGTCATCGTCGGCAAGGACGCGCCGTCGACGGTCTACCTGGAGCGGATCCTGCGCGGCTGTGCGAAGGTCGGGATCGACTCCGGTTTCGTCGAGCTGGACGGCGAAGCGACCGAAGCTCGGGTGACCGCCACGGTCCGTGAGCTCAACGCGGACCCGACGGTCGACGGCGTCATCGTCCAGATGCCGCTCCCGCCGACGATCCGCCTGCGGGCGGTCATCGACGCTATCGACCCGGCCAAGGATATCGACGGCATCCATCCGCTCAACGCCGGGCTCCTGCGCCTCGGCTACGACGGCTTCCTGCCGGCCACCGCCCATGCCGCCGTGGAGATCCTCCGTCGCTCCGGGATCCAGATCGAGGGTCGCGACGCCGTCGTCATCGGGCGATCGGCGGTCGTCGGCATGCCCGCGGCCTTCCTGCTCGTGAAAGAGGACGCGACGGTCACCGTCTGCCATTCCCGGACGGTCGACCTTCCCGGTCACGTCGCTCGAGGCGACATCGTCGTCGTCGCGGCGGGCCATCCCGGCCTCGTGACCGGGGCGATGCTCAAGCCCGGCGCCGTCGTCGTCGACGTGGGGATCAACGTCGTCAACGGACACATCGTCGGCGATGTGGACTTCGCCTCGGCGGTCGAGGTGGCATCGGCCATCACCCCCGTGCCCGGCGGGGTCGGACCTCTGACCAACGCGATCCTGCTCACGCACCTGATCCGGGCCGCCGAGCGCCAGGTGCCGGCTGGGCGCCCCGAGTCGGCCGCCACGGCCGTATCCCCGTCACGACCCGTCCTGTCCGGAGGAGACCGATGAGCTTCCCGTCCGATCTCGAGATCGCCCGCTCCGTACGGCCGCGCCCGATCGTCGAGATCGCGGCGGAGCTGGGCATCCGGGACGACGAACTGGAGCTGTACGGCCCGGCCAAGGCCAAGGTGACCCTCGAGGCGATCACGCGCCTGGAAGGGGAACGGCCACGCGGCCGCTACGTCGTGGTCACCGCGATCACGCCGACGCCGCTCGGCGAGGGCAAATCGACCACGACCGTCGGGCTGGCGCAGGGTCTCAACCTCATCGGGCACAAGGCGTCGGTCAACATCCGCCAGCCATCACTCGGGCCCGTCTTCGGGATCAAGGGCGGGGCAGCAGGCGGCGGCTACAGCCAGGTCATCCCGATGGAGGACTTCAACCTCCACCTGACCGGCGACGTCCACGCCATCGGTGCCGCCCACAACCTGGCCGGCGCCTTCATCGACAACAGCCTCCACCACAAGAACCCGTTGGGCATCGACCCGCACGGGGTCCTGTGGCCGCGGGTCCTCGACATCAGCGACCGGGCGCTGCGCCACGTCGTGGTCGGCCTCGGCGGGCGTGAGGACGGCGTGCCCCGCGAGACCGAGTTCGTCATCACGGTCGCATCCGAGGTGATGGCCGTCCTGGCGCTCGCCAGCGACCTTCAGGACCTGCGGGCCAGGCTCGGGCGGATCGTGCTGGCGACACGGACCGACGGATCGCCGGTCACCGCCCAGGACCTCGGCGTCGCGGGTGCGATGACCGTGCTCCTGCGCGACGCGATCAAGCCGAACCTGCTCCAGACACTCGAAGGCGGGCCGGCCTTCGTCCATGCCGGGCCGTTCGCGAACATCGCGCACGGCAACAACTCGATCATCGCGGACCGGCTGGCGCTCGTGACCAACGACATCGTCTGCACCGAGGCCGGCTTCGGCGCCGACATGGGTGCCGAGAAGTTCTTCGACATCAAGTGCCGGGCATCCGGGCTCGCCCCCGATGCGGCCGTCGTCGTCGCCACGGTCCGGGCGCTCAAGATGCACGGCGGCGTCGGCAAGATCGTGGCCGGCAAGCCGCTCGACCCGGCCCTTCTGGAAGAGAACGTCGACGCGGTGCGAACGGGCGCCTCGAACCTCGCAGCGCATATCGGCATCGTCCGGAAGTACGGGATCC
>DASUPH010000035.1:0-2728 GCA_036276275.1 Candidatus Limnocylindrales bacterium | reverse complement strand
CGCTGCCCCCCGCTCCCGGAACGAGCTGCTCAGCGAGGTGATCGACGCGGTCCAGGATCGACTGGCGACCGGCGCCCCGGTCGGACCCGCGGATCGCGCGATCATGGATGGAATCGAAGCGGCCCGGAAGGCCGGAGCCATCCTGTCGACCATGGCCACACCCGGCGATGCCTCGGCCGTCCGGGCCTGGCTGCTCGGGGTTGCGAACGAAGTCTCGGCGGCCGCCCGTGAGGGCGGCATCCTCGGGATCGGCGGGGCGCAGGTCAGCGAGCCGGAGTCGCAGCTGATCCTCGAACTCAGCGAGGCGCTCGGATCGCTCCAAGCCGACGGCTGACGCAGGGTCCGGTCGAGATGACCGCGGCCGAACCGGCGCGATCGCGGACGAGCGTCCCGCCGGCCGACGGGCACCAGACCATCGTCTTCCTCCACGGGACGCGTCTGACCGGTGCCCAGTGGGCGGTCCAGGTCGCCGCTCTTTCGGGCGAGTACCACTGTCTCGCTCCGGACCTGCCCGGTCACGGAACGGCCGCCGGCGAGACGTTCACCGTCGGGGGCGCCGCGGAGCGCATCGCCGATCTCATCGCGAGCGAGGCCCACGGTGGCCGGGCGATCCTCGTCGGGCTGTCGCTGGGTGGGTATGTGGCGATGGCGGTCGCCGCCCGCTGGCCGGATCGCGTCGCGGGGCTGGTGATCTCGGGCGCGACCGCTGAGCCGCTCCCGCCACGGGCGTACGCCTACCACGGGCTCGCCGCGATCTTCTCCGGGGCTCCGGCGGGCGCCCTGGACGCGGCCAATCGGTGGTTCTTCGGGTGGCGTTATCGACCCGAGATCGCCGAGCCGATCCTCGCCGGCGGCTTCTTCTTCGACGGCGGCGCCGTCGCCGTGCGGTCGCTGATCGGGGAGCGGTTCATGCCCCGACTCGCCGCCTATCCCGGCCCGAGCCTCATCCTCAACGGCGAGTTCGACCTGTTCTTCCGGCCGACGGAGCGAGCGTTTGCCGCTGTCGCCGCGAACCCGCGGCGGGTCCTGATCCGGGGCGCGACGCACCTCGCCAACCTCGACCGGCCCGAGGCGTTCACGACCGCGATCCGGCGTTTCGCAACGTCACTGGGACGATAGGGTTCGCCGCGCTCAGACGGCCCGAACCACCCCCGACGGTATACTCGGCCCACCGATCCAGAACGTCCGACGAGGTTTCATGCGCGTTCGCAAGGCCGTCTTCCCCGCCGCCGGATGGGGAACCCGCTTCCTCCCCGCGACCAAGGCGCAGCCGAAGGAAATGCTGCCGCTGGTCGACAAGCCGATCATCCAGTACGCCGTCGAGGAGGCGGTCGCCGCGGGCATCGAGCAGGTGATCATCGTCACCTCCAGCCAGAAGCGGGCGATCGAGGATCACTTCGACACCTCCTACGAGCTGGAGCGACTGCTCGAGGAGAAGGGCGACATCGAGATGCTTCGCCAGATCCGCCACATTTCGGACCTGGCCCAGGTCACCTACGTTCGCCAGAAGGAGCAGCTGGGTCTCGGTCACGCGGTCCTCGTCGCCAAGGAGATCGTCGGCCACGAGCCATTCGCGGTGGTCCTCTCGGACGACGTCGTCATCGGTGATCGGCCCTGCATCGGCCAGCTCGTCCATGCCTACAACCAGACCCACGGCTCCGTCGTCGCGGTCATGGAAGTCCCGCCCGAGGAGACCCACCGGTACGGGGTGATCGCGGGAGAGGAGGTCGAGGGAGCGCTCAACCACGGCCGCCTGCACAAGGTCAGTCGATTGGTCGAGAAGCCGGCACCGGGCGAAGCGCCGTCGAACCTCGCGATCATCGGCCGCTATGTCCTGACGCCGAAGATCTTCGACAAGCTCGAACAGACCCAGAAGGGCTCGGGCGGAGAGATCCAGCTGACCGACGCCCTCGAGGCGCTGATGCAGGAGCAGGCGGTCTACGGCTACGAGTTCGAGGGCACCCGCTACGACTGCGGGACGACGATGGGCTGGCTGAAGGCGTCGGTCGAGCTCGCCCTCCAGCGGCCGGAGCTCGCGCCGGAGTTCCGGACCTACCTCCGGGAGCTCGAGGTCTAGGTCGGGACGCCGGCGAGGGTCACGAACCGCTCGCTGGAACGTCGTACGTTACGATGCCGACCGGCGCGTCACCGCCGCATCCCGGAGCCGCCCGGCCGCGGGCGCGGCTGACACGCACACGACCGGAGGAGCCAGCTTGACGGAGATCGGGACGACCCTCGGCGGCCGCTACCGGCTCGTGGAGCTGATCGGCCAGGGCGGGATGGCCCGGATCTACCGCGCCCACGACAACCAGCTCGACCGCGACGTCGCGGTCAAGCTCCTCCGACCGGAGTACGGTCGCGATCCGGACTTCGGGTCCCGGTTCCGGCACGAGGCCCAGGCCGCGGCTTCCCTGAACCACCCGAATGTCGTCTCGGTCTACGACTACGGCCAGGACGAAGCCGGCCCGTTCATCGTCATGGAGCTGGTCGACGGCGAGGACCTCGCCGCGATCGTCAAGCGGAGCGGTGCCCTGCCGCCTCGGCAGGCCGCCCGGATCATCGCCGAGGCCGCCCGGGCGCTCCACACCGCCCACGCCCGCGGGATCGTCCATCGCGACGTCAAGCCCGGCAACATCATGATCGACCGCGAGGGCCGGGTGAAGGTGACCGACTTCGGGATCGCCCGGGCGATCGCCGAAGCGCAGATGACGCTGCCGGGCACCACGCT
>DASUPH010000034.1:0-3408 GCA_036276275.1 Candidatus Limnocylindrales bacterium | reverse complement strand
CTGGGCCTCGATCGTCTCCACCCGGTTGTGGACGTAGAAGACCTGACCGCCGCGATCGAGCTCGCGCAGGATCGCGTCGCGGACGAGACCGGCGGACGCCTCCGCGACCCGGGTCTGGATCGGGAGGCGATCCTCGGGCGGCGTCTCGATCACCGACATGTCGCGGACCCCGGCGAGGGCCAGGTTGAGCGTCCGCGGGATGGGCGTGGCAGACAGGGTCAGCACGTCCACCTCGCGCTTGAGCTGCTTGAGACGTTCCTTGGCGGCGACGCCGAACCGCTGCTCCTCGTCGACGACGACGAGACCCAGGTCGCGGAACCCGACGTCCTTCGACAGCAGCCGGTGCGTCCCGATGACGAGATCGACCGAGCCGTCCTTCAGCCCGACGAGCGTCTTCTGCTGCTCGGCCGCCGAGACGAACCGCGACAGCAGTCGGACCTGGAGCGGGAACGCGGCGAACCGCTGGCTGAAGGTCTGGTGGTGCTGGGCCGCGAGAACGGTCGTCGGAACGAGGACCGCGACCTGCTTGCCGTCCTGGATCGCCTTGAAAGCCCCACGCAACGCGACCTCGGTCTTGCCGTAGCCGACGTCGCCGACCACGAGCCGGTCCATCGGCCGGCCGGCCTCCATGTCGAGCTTGACCTCGGCGGCCGCGCGGAGCTGGTCCGGCGTCTCCTCGTACGGGAAGCTCGCCTCCATCTCGGCCTGCCACGGCGTGTCCGGCGCGAAGCCGTGACCCTGCGAGTTGGCCCGCGATGCGTACAGCTCCAGGAGCTCCTCGGCGAGGTCGGCGACCGCCTTCCGGACGCGCTGCTTCGTCCGCAGCCACTCCGTGCCGCCGAGCTTGCTGAGCTGGGGCCGCTCGGCGCCGGAGTAACGCGAGATCCTGGTGATCTGCTCGACCGGCACGAAGATCTTGTCGCCGGCGGCGAAGCTGAGCTCGAGGTAGTCGCGGTCCTCGCCCTCGCTCCGGTTGCCGCGCCGGAGCATCTGCTCGTAACGGGCGACGCCGTGATCGATGTGGACGACGAGATCGCCCGGCGTCAGGCGCTCGAGGATGTCGCGTGGGACGACCCGCCGCATCGCCTTCGGCCGGCGAACGCGGACGGTCCCGAACAGCTCCCGGTCGGTGACGAAGGCAAGGCCGTCGGGTCCACCCTCGAAGCCGCCGTTGAGGCTGCGCTCGACGAGGGTGATCGCGCCCGGCGGCGGCGCATCGGGGGCGTGGACGACGGCCGCGGGGTGGCCGGCCTCGTCGAGGAGCTCGGCAAGACGCGGCGCCTGGTCGCTGGCGAGAACGATCCGGGCGCCGTTGCGCTGCCAGCGCTCGACCGCGTCGACGACCGCCGCGGCGCGGGCCGGCGGGAGCTGCGGCTCGCGCCAGCCGAATGGGTCGCCGGAGCTGAGGCCGCGTGCGGCGAGGGCCGCCGCCTCGGGCATCTCGGACTCCCAGGTGAGCTCGAGCGTCCGGCCCGCGACCAGCCGGCGCTTCCAGTCGCGCGGCCCGAGATACGTCGACGGCCAGTCCTTCGGCAGGTCGCCGGATTCGATCAGCTCGGCCCGGCGCTCGTCGGCCTGGCGCCACAGGAATCCGGCGGCCTCGGCGATCTCGCCCGGCTCGTCGAGGACGAGAAGCGTGCCCGGCTCGAGATGGTCGAAGCCCGTCGCCGGGGCGAGCTGGGCGGCCCAGACTTCGGCCGCATCACCGACGGCGACGGCTCGAGTCGTGCCCTCGCCGGCCATGCCGCCGCCCGCGCCGGTCGCCGGGTCGCCCTCGAACCGGACCAGATCCGCGGCCAGTCGCTCCGGGAGCCTCGCCGCCGATCGACCGAGGCGGTCGCGCAACGCGGCCGCTCCCCCAGCCGGCGCGAGGAACTCCGACGCGGGCAGCAGGATCGCCTCCTGGAGGGCGCCGACCGTCCGCTGATCGGTCGGGTCGAACGCCCGGAGCGAGTCGATCTCGTCGCCGAAGAGCTCGAGCCGGACCGGCAGCGGCGCCGACGGCGGGAAGATGTCGACGATGCCGCCGCGACGGGCGAACTCGCCGCGGCCGGCGACCTCCGCGGCAGGGGCGTAGCCGAGGTCGAGCAGCTCGCGCAGGAGCGCGTCCTGGCGCAATCGCGCACCGACCCGCAGGCGACGCGGCTCGGCCGGCAGGTCGTCGGCGCCGATCGTGTGCTGGAGGAGCGCCTGGACGCTGGCGACGAGGATCCTCGCCTGACCGCTCTTCCACGCGGACAGGGCAGCGACCCGGGCGGCCGTCTCGTCGGCGACGAGCTCGCTGCGCTCGTAGGCGAGGGCGGTCCGGGGCTCGAGGACCGCCACGATGGCGGCGTTGCCGAGCCAGGCACCCAGCTCCTCGGCGACGCGATCGCCGATCTCCGCATCCCGCGCGATCCAGACCAGCCGCTCCCCGTCGGCGACGAGGGCGAGGGCCGCCGCGAGGAAGGTCTTGGCCCCGTGCGGGACGGCGACGAGACCGACATGCCGGCCAACCCGGTCGCTGCCGGTGGCGCCGCCGGTCGATCCCAGCCGTTCGCGCACGCCCGCGAACGAGCCGGTCGTGGCGAGCAGCGGCGGGAGCGCGGACAGGTCCGGGAGCCGGCGCGCGCCACCGCCGCCCGCAGCCCTGGCCATCGCCTCGCCGAGCCGGCGCTCCTGGCCGCGCTTGCCCCGGAGGGCGAGCCCGATCTCGGTCGTCATCGGTCGTCGCCGCCGTCGCGCCGCAGGACCCGTCGCCAGCCCGTCTTCGTCCGCCGGATGCCGGTCTCGTCGGGCGGCCCGTCGACCGCGCCCGGCGCCGCCAGCCGGCTGTCGTCCGCCGGTCGGAGCTCGAACATGTTGAAGCGGTTGGCCGCCTTCGACGTCCCGTGACGGGCCCATTCCTCGACTGCGTCGGCGGCCGCATCGAGGAGGGCGTCGAGACGTTCTCGCTCGTCGGGCTGGAACGGGGCGAGGACATGGTCGGCAAAGCCGCGGTCGGGCGCGCCGATTCCGACCCGCAGCCGGCTGAACTTCTCGGTCGCGAGCTCGTCGACGATCGAGCCCAGGCCGTTGTGGCCGCCCGGCCCGCCGCCCTCGCGGAAGCGGAGCTTGCCGAACGGCAGGGCGAAGTCGTCGGCGACGACGAGCAGGTCGCTGAACGGCGCATGCTCGCGATTCAGGACCTTCTTGACGGCGAGGCCCGACTCGTTCATGAACGTCAGTGGCTTGACGATCATGAGGTCGAGGCCCTTGTACCGACCCATCGCGATCGACGCCGCGTCGCGCGTCCGGCCCTTGCCGGTCCAGCCCGCTCGATCCGCGATCCGGTCGAGGACCATCCAGCCGATGTTGTGGCGCGTCTTCTCGTACGGGCCGCCCGGATTGCCCAGGCCGACGACGATCTTCACTCGGACTCCAGCGCAA
>DASUPH010000033.1:0-16456 GCA_036276275.1 Candidatus Limnocylindrales bacterium | reverse complement strand
AGACCGAGGAGCTGGTCCGCCGTCTGCGCGAACCGCGGCCGACACCCGCGGCGACGACGTCGGCCCGTCTGGATCCGGATCTGGAGCGAGTCGAGGAGGATCTGCGTCGCCGCCTGGGGACGAAGGTCACGCTGGCCCGCTCGCGAAAAGGTGGCCGAATCATCATCGAGTTCTACAGCGACGAGGAGCTGACCCAGCTCTACGACCGCTTGATCGGAGGGCCTGCGTGACCCAGCAACCGGACCAGACGCCCGCTCCGCGAGGCGGCGGAGCGCGCCGGGGCAAGGCGGCCGCCGGGTCCGACTACACGGCGGCCAGCATCCAGGTCCTCGAGGGCCTCGAGGCCGTCCGGCGCCGTCCGGGCATGTACATCGGGTCCACGGATGTCCGCGGCCTCCATCACCTGGTCTGGGAAGTCGTCGACAACTCGATCGACGAGGCGATGGCGGGCCATGCCACGACGATCTTCGTCACGATCAAGCCCGATGGCACCGTGATCGTCGTCGACGATGGCCGGGGTGTTCCCGTCGGCAAGCACTCGACCGGCAAGGACGCCCTCGAGGTCGTCCATACCGTCCTCCACGCCGGCGGCAAGTTCGGCGGCGGCGGTTACAAGGTCTCGGGCGGTCTGCACGGGGTCGGGGTGAGCGTCGTCAACGCGCTGTCCGAGTGGATGCGGGTCGAGTCGTCGCGCGACGGATCGATCCACGCCCAGGAGTACGTCCGCGGAAAGCCGAAGACGCCCGTGAAGAAGCTGGGCCCGGCTCACGGCCGGCGTGGGACGACGACGATGTTCCGGGCCGACCCGGAGGTGTTCGAGAGCATCGAGTACTCGTTCGAGACGATCTCCCAGCGACTCCGCGAGTCGGCCTACCTGACGAAGGGCGTCTGGATCACGTTCCGCGACGAGCGGATCGAGCGCGAGCGCGCGTTCTACTTCGAGGGCGGCCTCGTGTCCTTCGTCCGCCATCTCAACAGGAACAAGGAGGTCCTTCACCTCCGCCCGATCTACTGCGAGAAGCGCGAGGGCACGACCGTGGTCGAAGCCGCCCTCCAGTACAACGACACGTACACGGAGAACGTCCTGGCGTTCGCCAACAACATCAACACGGTCGATGGTGGGAGCCACGTGACCGGCTTCCGGGCCGCCCTGACGAGCTCCCTCAACGACTGGGCGCGCCGAGCCGCGATCCTCAAGGACAACGACACGAACCTGTCGGGCGATGACGTCCGCGAAGGACTCACCGCGGTGATCAGCGTCAAGCTCACCGAACCCCAGTTCGAAGGGCAGACGAAGGCCAAGCTCGGGAACGCCGAGGTGAAGGGTCAGGTCCAGACGGCGCTGGCCGAGGCCCTCGGCCAGTACCTCGACGAGAACCCGGCCGACGGTCGGCGGATCATCGAGAAGTGCCTGACCGCGGCCCGCGCCCGCGACGCGGCGCGCAAGGCACGCGACCTCGTGCTGCGCAAGGGCGCGCTCGACGGCTTGTCCCGGCCGGGCAAGCTGGCGGACTGTCAGGAGCGGGATCCCGCCCGGAGCGAGCTGTACATCGTCGAGGGCGATTCGGCCGGCGGCTCGGCCAAGCAGGGTCGGGATCGGCGATTCCAGGCGATCCTGCCGCTCCGGGGCAAGCTCCTCAACGTCGAGAAGGCACGTCTGGACAAGATCGTCGCGAGCGAGAACGTCCGGCCGCTGATCATCGCCCTCGGCGCCGGGATCGAGGGCATCGGCGACAGCTTCGACATCGCGAAGCTGCGATACCACCGGATCATCATCATGACCGACGCCGACGTCGACGGCGCCCACATCCGGACGCTGCTCCTGACCTTCTTCTACCGGTTCATGCCGCAGGTCATCGAGAACGGCTACCTGTACATCGCCCAGCCGCCGCTCTACCGCGTGTCGACCGGCAAGGTGACCCGGTACGCGCAGTCGGAGAAGGAGCGCGACCGGATCGTCAAGGAGATGGACCGCAAGAACGTGTCGGTCCAGCGCTTCAAGGGCCTCGGTGAGATGAACGCCGACCAGCTCTGGGAGACGACGATGAACCCGGAGACGCGGACGCTTCTCCGGGCCGAGATCGAGCACGCCGAAACGGCCGACGCGATCTTCACGATGCTGATGGGCGAGAAGGTCGCCCCGCGGAAGGACTTCATCAAGACCGAGGCGCGCAAGGTCCAGAACCTTGACGTCTGAGGTCGATCTGCGCGTCGGAGCCGGATCGCTCGACGCGGGGGACGCGGGGACGACCGACCTCCGGTTCGAGGTCGAGCCGCATCGCTGCTTCGCGTGCGGCTCGCTCAGTGAGCACGGCATGCGTCTCGACCTCCACGTCAGCGGCGACCGCTGCTGGACCGAGCTGGAGCTCGCCGACCGCTTCCAGGGCTGGGATGGCATCGCCCACGGCGGAATCGTCTGCACAATCCTCGACGAGGTCATGGCGTGGTCGCTCGCGGCAACCGACAACTGGGGGATGACGGCCCGGATGACGGTCGACTTCAAGCGTCCGGTCCGGCTCGGCCAGCCGATCCGGGCGGAAGGCTGGATGACGCGGCGCCGGCGCCGCCTCGTCGACACGGCGGCTCGCCTCGTCGATACCACGACGGGTGAGCTCCTGGCGACCGCCGAGGCGGTCTACGTTCCGGCGGACGAGGAGCGCAAGCGCGAGCTCATGGCCCGCTACCGGTTCCGCCTTGCACCCGCCTCGCGCGCCGCCGATGGGGAGCCGGCATGACGACCGCGACGATCAGCCCGATCACTGCGCGGGCGACGGCGCTTGTCGCCGATCTCCGGCCGCTCGCCGAGGATCTCGGACGGAGCCTCGCGGACGAGGTCTCCGATCCGGCCGCGTTCGCGGCCGCGCTCCGCGCCGGCCTGGCCAGCCTCGCCGACCCCGAATACCTCGAAGGCCAGCGCCGGGTCGCGCCTGGGCTCGGGCCCGTCCACGGCGTCCGCTGGCCGCTGATCGAGGCGATCGAGCGCGGCTTCCGCGAGGCGACCCGTCGGGATCGAACGTCGGGCTGGCTCGAAGTGGCGGATCGGCTCTTGCGCGAGCCGGAGCTCGAGGCCCGCTGGTTCGCCTTCGGCCTGCTCGAGCGGCTCGTCGACGACGATACCGAGCGGGCCTGGCAGCTGATCCGGCGGGCTGCCCGCGATGCCGGCGACTGGATCACGGTCGACAGCCTCGCTCACCCCGTCGGCAAGGGAATCCTCCACGAGGCCTATCGCTGGGCCGAGCTCGAACAGCTCGTCTTCAGCCCGTCGCGCTGGGAGCGACGTCTCGTCGGCAGCACGATCGCGACGATGCCGTACGTCGATCGCCGCCGCGGCCGGGCACCGGACGTCGCGGCTCACGGTCTCGGCCTGATCCGCGATCTGATCGGCGATGCCGAGCCCGACGTCCAGAAGGCTCTCGCCTGGGCGCTCCGGTCGCTCGCCGGCGTCGATCGCCCGGCGACGACGGCCTTCCTCGATGCGGAGTCGACGACCGCGGCCGCGACGAGCGACGGCCATCGAGCGTGGGTGATCCGGGATGCCCTCGCCAAGCTGGACCCGGTCGACGCCGACCGGATCCGGGCCCGCCTCGATGGCGTCCGTCGCCGCGGCGGCGCCCCGCCGACCTCCCGGGCCGCCGAGATCGCGGCCCGCCTCGGGAAGGGCCTCCTCGGCCGGCCGATGCCAGAGCCGCCACTGACATGAAGCGCCAAACGAACGATCGTTAGGGAGACGAAGAACCAGTGACCGACGACCTGGGCGACATCCGCGCCATCCGGATCGAGGACGAGATGCGCGTCAGCTATCTCGACTACGCGATGAGCGTGATCGTGGCCCGCGCGCTGCCGGACGTCCGTGACGGCCTGAAGCCGGTCCACCGCCGGATCCTCTACACGATGGGCGAGATGGGGCTCAGCGCGACGAGCTCCTTCAGGAAGTGCGCCGCGATCGTCGGCGAGGTCATGGGCAAGTACCACCCCCACGGCGACGTCGCCCTGTACGACGCCCTCGTCCGCCTCGCCCAGGACTTCTCGATGCGGTATCCGCTCGTGGACGGCCAGGGCAACTTCGGCTCGGTCGACGGCGACAGCGCCGCGGCGATGCGCTACACGGAGGCGCGCCTCACGGCGATCGCCGCCGAGATGCTCGACGACATCGACAAGGAGACCGTCGATTTCGTCGACAACTACGACGGCACGCAGAAGCAGCCGTCGGTCCTGCCGGCGAAGCTCCCGAACCTCCTGATCAACGGCAGCTCCGGGATCGCCGTCGGGATGGCGACGAACATCCCGCCCCACCATCTCGGCGAGATCGTCGACGCGACGATCGCCCTGATCGACGACCCCGAGATCACCTCCGACGACCTCGCGAAGTTCGTCCTCGGGCCGGATTTTCCGACCGGCGGCACGATCTACCGCTACGAGAACGTCCGGAACCCGCTGACCGGCGAGAACGAGACGATCGACGCGATCCGTCAGATGTATGCCCACGGTCGCGGCCGGGTCGTGATGCGGGCCCAGGTCGCGTTCGAGGAGGTCCGGGGCGACCGGATGGCGATCATCGTCACGGAGCTGCCGTACCAGGTGAACAAGGCGTCGCTCCTCGAGAAGATCGCGGAGCTGGTCAAGGACAAGCGGATCGACGGGATCAGCGACCTGCGCGACGAGTCGGATCGCGACGGGATGCGGATCTACATCGAGATCAAGCGCGAGTTCAACCCGCACAAGGTGCTGAACAACCTGTTCAAGCACACCCCGATGCAGCTCGCGTTCAACATGAACATGCTGGCGCTCGTCGACGGCCAGCCGCAGACGCTGCCCCTCAAGTCGGTCCTCGTCCACTACGTCGACCATCGCCGCGACATCGTCCGGCGCCGAACGGAGTTCGATCTCGGCAAGGCGCGCGCCCGGGCCCACATCCTCGAGGGCCTGAAGATCGCCCTCGACAACCTGGACGCGGTGATCAAGACGATCCGCGAATCGGCCGACGTCGATCTCGCCCGGACGAACCTGATGAAGCGGTTCGACCTGTCAGAGCTGCAGGCCCAGGCGATCCTCGACATGCGGCTTGCCCGTCTCGCCGCGCTCGAGCGGAAGAAGATCGAAGACGAGTACCTCAGCGTCATCCAGCTGATCGCCGAGCTCGAGGACATCCTCGCCAACCCCCAGCGCGTCCTCAGCATCATCAAGGACGAGCTCACGGAGCTGAAGAAGAAGCACGCCGGCGAGCGCCGAACGCGGGTCGCCGACGACTCCAGCCGGGAGATGACCGACGAGGACCTGATCGCCGACGAGGACGTCGTCGTGACGATCAGCGGCCGCGGCTACATCAAGCGCCAGCCGGTCGCGACCTACCGTCGCCAGCATCGTGGTGGCAAGGGGATCATCGGCCATGTCACCCGCGAGGAGGACGCGGTCGAGCACCTGATCGTGGCCAACACCCACGACTGGGCCTTGTTCTTCACGAATCGCGGCCGGGTGTTCTCGGCGAAGGTCCACTCGATCGTCGACGCGAGCCGGCAGGCCAAGGGAACGCCGATCATCAACCTGCCGGGTGTCCAGGTCGAGGCCGGCGAGGTGCCGGTCGCGACGATCGTCCTGCCGAACTTCGAGCCCGGCCACTTCCTCGTCATGGCCACGCGGCGGGGCCACATCAAGAAGACGCCGCTCGAGCAGTTCGAGCGCGTCCGCTCCACGGGCATCCGCGCGATCACGATCCACGACAACGACGAGCTCGCCTGGGTCGACGTCTCGGCCGGCGACGACGACATCATCATCGCGACGGCCGAGGGCATGCTCGCCCGGTTCGCCGAGGACGAGGTCCGGCCGATGGGCCGCGACGCGGCGGGAGTCATCGGCATCCGGCTCCTCAAGCGCGAAGGCGACAGCGTCGTCGCGATGCGGGTCGTCGAGCCGGAATCCGATCTCCTCGTGCTGAGCGAGACCGGCTACGGCAAGCGGGTCCCGCTGACGGAGTTCCGGCGCAAGCACCGTGGCGGCCAGGGCGTTCGGCTGATGGCGCTGGAGGGCAAGAAGACCGGACTCGTGGCCGCCGTCCAGCAGGTCACCGAGGAGGACGACGAGCTGCTCCTCATCTCGGCGGGCGGCCAGGTGATCCGGACCGAGACGAACTCGATCAATCGCTATTCGTCGAGCGCTCGCGGCGTGATCGTCATGCGCCTGGCCGAGGGCGACCGCGTCGTCGCGATCTCCGCGTTCCGGGCCGGGCTGGCGGAGCAGGGTGCCATCGGGGACAATGACGCTCCCGAACCGGGCGGGAGCGGTCCGGCCTCGGGCAGCGACGCGTGACGGCGTCGTGAGAGTTCTCGGTCGGGAGGACGCCGTGTACACGGATCAGTTCGAGATCTACCACGGCAACTCGAACCCGGATCTCGCCCGGAAGATCGCCCGCTGGCTCGGCACCGAGTGCGGCAAAGCCGAGGTCTTCCAGTTCGCGAACGAGAACATCTTCGTCAAGATCCTCGACAACGTCCGCGAGAAGGACATCTTCCTCGTCCAGCCGACGTGTCACCCGGTCAACCAGTCGATCATGGAGCTCCTGATCATGATCGACGCCTTCAAGCGGGCGAGCGCCGGTCGGATCACCGCGGTCATCCCGTTCTATGCCTACGGCCGGTCGGACAAGAAGGACCAGCCGCGTGTCCCGATCACGGCCCGCTTAGTGGCCGACATGATCACCGTCGCCGGCGCCGACCGGGTCCTCACGATGGACCTCCACCAGGGCCAGATCCAGGGCTTCTTCAACATCCCGGTCGACGAACTGACAGCGGTCCACCTCCTCTCGAACTACTTCGTTCACAAGCATCTCGATGACCTCGTGATCGTGACCGACCTCGGGTTTGCGAAGCGGGCCCGGACGTTCGCGGAGCTCCTCGACGCCCCCCTCGCGATCATCGAGAAGCGCCGGATCGGCAACCTCGACCGGGCGGAACTGATGAACGTCATCGGTGACGTCAAGGGCAAGCGGGCGATCATCGTCGACGACGAGATCGACACCGGTGGGACCCTGACCGAGATCGTCCGGGCGCTCGAACGGGAAGGCGTGACCGAGATCTACGCCTGTGCGACGCACGGGGTCCTGAGCGACCCGGCCGTCGACCGGATCCGCGATTCCAGCCTCCGCGAGATCGTCCTGACGGACTCGGTCCCGCTGCCCGCCGGCAAACGGCTCGGCAAGATCACGACCCTGTCGGTCGCCCCGCTGATCGGCGAGGCGATCAAGCGGATCCACCGGGGCGAGTCGGTCGGCGCGCTGTTCAGCAGCGAGGTCTCCTTCACCCAGGAGATGCTCCTCTGGGAGGACGGCCAGCCGCGCCGAATGGATACGCGCAATGAGCCCGGCCACGACAGCGACGACGACTCGTCCGGGGACGACGAGGAGGGCGATCCAGCAGCCGAGCTCGAGGCGGCCGGGCTGGCGACGCCGACGCGCCAGGGTGACCGATGAGCCTCCAGCTGCACCGGCCCGACGGCAAGGGCGGCATCGAGCCGCGACCGGTCCGCGAGCGCGACTGGCGAAGCTCGCTGCGCTCGGCCCGCTGGGGCCTTGGCCGCCGCCATGGCCGGCTCCCGGCGCTCGCCAACCCGGAGATGAACCCGACGTCGACCGCGATGGCCGTCCTGTTCTGGCTCGGCCTCGGCGCCCTGACCTTTGTGCTGCTGGTCCTCGGATACGGAACAGGGTTCTGGCACTGAGCTCCCGCGAGGCGACGGCGACCCATCGGCCCGAGGATTTCTGGCACTGAGCTCTCCGAGCCTGGCCCTGAGTGCTCTCAGAAACCGCTCAGCCGGCACCTGACACCATGGGGCCATGCAGACGCGATCCATCCTCCTGAGCGCCCTCGTCGTGGCCGCCCTCGTGATCGGCGGCGGCGCGGCGTACCTCCTGTTCCTCCGCGGCGACGATGTCGCGCCGCTGGCCCTGCCGAGCCAGTCAGCGGGCGCCTCGGCCGGCGCGGGCGCGTCGAGCGGGACGGCGACCGGCTCGAGCGCCGGGACCTCCCTGCCGCCGGCGTCGGGCAGCGCGGTCGACGCGGCGAGCATCCCCGGCACGTGGACGATCGGCGCCGACTCGATCGTCGGCTACCGGGTCCGCGAACGCCTCGCGAGCCTGTCCGCCGACAGCGATGCGGTTGGCCGGACGAGCTCGATCACCGGCAGCGTCACGCTCGGCGGCAGCGGAGCGAACCTGACCGTCGCGAAGGCGGAGTTCAGCGTCGACATGACGTCGCTCGCCAGCGACAAGCAGATGCGCGACAACCGACTGCGCAACCAGGGGATCGAGACGGACACCTTCACGACCTCGACGTTCAGCCTCACCCAGCCCGTCACGCTCCCGGCGGGCGCGACGAGCGGGGCTGCCGTCGACGTGACCCTCCACGGCGACCTGACGCTGCACGGCGTCACGAAGACGGTGGACATCCCGGCCAGGGCCCAGCTCAATGGCAATCTCATCCAGGTCGTCGGATCGCTGAGCTTCCCGTTCTCGGACTACGACATCGTCGCCCCGAACATCGGCAACTTCGTGGCAGTCCAGGACAACGGCACCCTCGAATTCCTGGTGAACCTGGCGAAGTCATAGGCCGACGATCGCAGACGCGGGCACTCCTGCCTCGGGGGCCGATCGCGACTCATCCCTATACTCAAGGTCGCATGAGATTCCTTTCCCGTTTCGTCGACTCGAACGACCGCGAGCTTCGCCATATCCAGCCCCTGATCGACGAGGCCAACGAGCTCGAGCCCGAGATCCAGGCCCTGTCCGACGAGGCGATCCGCGAGCGCTTCAACCTGATCCGCGAGGAGATCCGCGAGGTCGCAGTGCCATCCGAGCCGACCGCAGAGGAGCTCGAGCACCCCGACCTCGAGCGCCGCCGGGAGATCGCGAAGGCCCGCCACAAGCGCGACCTGAAGGTCGTCCAGGACGCCCTCGACGAAGTGCTGCCCGACGTCTTCGCGATGACCCGCGAGGCGATGTGGCGCACGATCGGGATGCGCCCGTTCGACGTCCAGCTGATCGGGGCCACGGTGCTCCACCAGGGCCGGATCGCCGAGATGAAGACGGGCGAAGGCAAGACCCTCATCGCGCCGATGGCGGCGATCCTCAACTCCGTGACCGGCCGCGGCGTCCACGTCGTGACGGTCAATGACTACCTCGCCCGACGCGACCCGCAGTGGATGGGCCCAGCTCTCCATTTCCTCGGCGTGAGCGTCGGGATGATCACCCACGACGAGTCGTTCCTCTTCGAGCCGGGGCACCCAACCAGCGACGAGCGATTGATCAACCTGAAGCCCGTCAGCCGCCGCGAGGCGTACGCCGCGGACGTCACCTATGGCACGAACAACGAGTTCGGCTTCGACTACCTCCGCGACAACATGGTCGCGGAGCTGACCGAGCGGGTCCAGGGCGAACGCGCCTTCGCGATCGTCGACGAGGTCGACAACATCCTGATCGACGAAGCCCGGACGCCACTGATCATCAGCGGCCAGGCGGAGGAGTCGGCAGACCTGTACTTCACGTTCGCCCGGCTCGTCCCGAAGCTGAAGGGCCGGGCCGAGGGCGAAGAGGAGGGCGGCGACTTCTTCGTCGATCTCAAGGACAAGGCCGTCTCACCGACCGAGGAGGGGATCGACAAGATCGAGAAGCTGCTCGGCGTCGAGAACATGTACGACGCCGATCCCCGACTCGCTCGCCACTTCGAGCAGGCCCTCAAGGCTCACGCCCTCTACAAGCGGGACCGCGATTACATCGTCAAGGACGGCGAGATCATCATCGTCGACGAGTTCACCGGACGCCAGATGCCGGGTCGTCGCTGGTCGGAGGGGCTGCACCAGGCCGTCGAGGCCAAGGAGGGCGTCAAGGTCCAGCGCGAGAGCGTGACGATGGCCACGATCACCTTCCAGAACTACTTCCGCCTCTACGACAAGCTGTCGGGGATGACGGGCACGGCGATGACCGAGGCCGAGGAGTTCCACAAGATCTATCAGCTCGAGGTCGTCGCGATTCCGACCCACAAGGACATGATCCGAGCGGACGACGCGGACCTCGTCTTCCGGAACGAGATGGGCAAGTTCAACGCCCTGATCGACGAGATCGCCGAGATGCAGGAGGCGGGCCGGCCGGTCCTCGTCGGCACCGTCAGCGTCGAGAAGTCCGAGATCCTCTCGACGATGCTCGGACGGCGCGGGATCAAGCATGAGACGCTCAATGCCAAGTTCCACGAGAAGGAGTCGGGGATCATCGCCCAGGCGGGCCGGACCGGGGCGATCACGATCGCCACGAACATGGCCGGGCGTGGCACCGACATCCAGCTGGGCGGCAACCCGGCGGGCCTCGCCTCGGAGAACCTCCACAAGCGCGGCATGAATCCGGCCGAGGTCGACAAGGCCACCTATGACGCGGCCCTGGCCGAGGCCCGGCTCGTGACCGACGAGGATCACGAGCGGGTCGTCGCGGCCGGCGGTCTCCACATCATCGGCACGGAGCGCCACGACAGCCGCCGGATCGACAACCAGCTCCGCGGCCGGGCCGGCCGCCAGGGCGACCCCGGTTCGTCGCGGTTCTACCTTTCCCTCGAAGACGACCTGATGAAGCGCTTCGCGTCCGAGCGCGTCGCCGGTCTGATGGAGCGGATGGGGCTCGAGGACGATGTCGCGATCGAGAGCCGGCTCGTGAGCAAGACGATCGAGAGCGCCCAGAGCCGGGTCGAGGGCTTCAACTTCGACATGCGGAAGCGCGTCGTCGAGTTCGACGACGTCATCAACCGCCAGCGCGAGACGATCTACGCCGAACGCGACAAGGTCCTCCGCAACGAGGACCTGACAGAGACGGTCCGGTCGTTCCTCGACGACGAGATCCGGAGCCTCGTCGCCGATCACCTCGCCGGCGAAACGCCCGACGACTGGGGCATGGAAGCGCTCGTCGCCGCGCTCAAGGCCATGGGTCTCGATGTCCCGGGCGCCTCCGAGGACGACCTGTGGGAGATCGGGAATCGCGAGGAGATCACCGACCATCTCCTCGAGATCGCCGATGCCCGGCTCGACGCCCGCGAGGAGGAGCTACGGCAGGCCGCGATTGCCGAAGGCCGGGATCCGGCCGAGGGCGCGTCCGAGTGGGGGCTGGTCGAGCGCCTCGTGCTGCTCCGGACCATCGACTCGCTGTGGGTCGAGCACCTCACCGAGATCGACGACATGCGGCGCGGCATCGGGCTCCGGGGCTATGCCCAGCAGGACCCCCTCAATGAATTCCGGCGCGAGGCGTTCGAGCTGTATGGCGAGCTTCGTGGCCTGATCCGACACCAGGTCGCATCGACGATCTTTCGGGTCACGATCACCCGCCAGCCGCACGTCCACTCGGCCCTCGAGCAGAACCTCGCGGCCGGTGCGCAGGCGCTCGCCGGGGCGGCCGCCCGGGCCGTCGGCGGGGCCGCGACGGCGGCCGGAGGGACGGCGAGCGGCGCCCGCCCGAGCGCACCGCGACCCGTCGGGCCGGTCGTCGGCGGCAGCCTCCCGGCCGATCCGATGGCCCGGGCCCGGCCGCCCGGCGGCAACGGCTCGAATGGCGGAGGCGGCTCGACCGGTCAGGCGAAGCCGGGTTTCACGCCGTCGGGCGCCCGGATCGGTCGGAACGACATCTGCTGGTGCGGCTCGGGCCTGAAGTACAAGAAGTGTCACGGTCGCTGAGCTCGCGTCGGCGCCGGTCTGACCGCCCGCCCGCGCGGGCGTGAGGCGCCACCTCGTCCGCCTCCTGCTTGCGGCGCTCGTTACCGGCGTCGCGGCCATTGGCTGGGCGACGTTCCGGATCTGGGAGACCGGCAACCGGGATGACCGCCAGACCGCGGACGCGATCGTCGTCCTGGGGGCAGCCCAGTACGACGGTCGGCCGTCGCCGGTCTTCCGGGCTCGCCTGGATCACGCCGTCGATCTCTACGAGGCCGGCGTCGCCCGGTTCCTGGTCGTGACGGGCGGAAAGGCGCAAGGGGATCGAACGACCGAGGCCGCGGCCGCGCGCGCGTTCGCGATCGCTCGCGGCGTGCCTGCGTCGGCGATCCTGGTCGAGGATCGCGGCCGGACGACCCTCGAGTCGCTCCACGCGGTCGCGGCGCTGCTCCAGGCCCATGACCTTTCTTCCGCGGTCTTCGTGTCCGATCGGACCCACATGCTGCGGGTGCTGCGCATCGCCCGTGACCAGGGCATCACTGCCTACGGCTCGCCGACCTCGACGAGCCCGACCGACGCGACGTTCCTCACCCGGGCCGACGCAACGATCCACGAGCTGGGCGCGCTCACGATCTACTTCGTCACGGGCCAGACCCCCTGATCCCGGCCCCGTTCGGCGCTCGACCGCCGGCCGTGGACCGAAGGCCGAAACTTCCGGTTCTCCCTCTTGGCCGTAGGGGATCGAGGACCTATACTTCGCGAAATTCCCGTCGACTCGGGTCGGAGAGGATCCCGGGTCGGACCACGCGGTCGCGCCCCCACCCTGCCCCAGCACAGAGAGAGGGTCGAATTGAAGCAGGCCGAGGAAGCGTCATTCGTCGATCTCATCGCCTGTGAACGTGACTGCCGATCGTGCAGCTACGCAGCCGCCCTCGACTGTGACGGCAACTGTGGCGTCTGCCCTCACAACAGCTACTGCCCCTGCGTGAACCCCGTCGTCGCCCGGAGCAAATCGGCCCTTCGGCTGATCGAGCTCCGTCCGATCCTGCTCCAGGACATCCAGGCTCGCAACTGAGTGGACGCGTCCACGGTTCGCGCGCTGGCCGAGCAGATCCGGTCGACCTCGGGGCGTCTTTGACCTCCAGGCCAAGGAGCGCCGCGTCGCCCAGCTCGAGGCACTGACCAGCGAGCCCGGATTCTGGGACGATCAGCGCCGGGCTCAGAAGATCCTCCGCGAAGCGGACGGGCTGCGGTCGGAGGTGGAGCTCTGGCGCGGACTGCAGACCCGGGTCGAGGATCTCCTCGCGACGCTCGAGCTCGTCGAGGAATCCGGGGACGCAGAGCTGACGGCGGAGCTCGAACGGACCGCGGCCGAGCTCGAGAAGGACTTCGATCGCGAGCGGACCGCGCTGCTCTTCTCGGGTGAGCACGACCAGCGCGGCGCGATCCTCTCGATCAGCGCCGGCGCCGGCGGGACGGAGGCGACCGACTGGGCCGAGATGCTCCTCCGGATGTACCTCCGCTGGGCGGAGCGTCATCGCTATCGGACCGAGATCGTCGACCAGCAGGAGGGCGAGCAGGCCGGGATCAAGAGCGCAACGGTCGACATCCAGGGTCGCGCGGCGTATGGCTGGATGCGGGCGGAGCGTGGAGTGCACCGGCTCGTCCGCATCAGCCCGTTCGATTCCCAGAAGCGGCGCCAGACGACGTTCGCCCTGGTCGAGGTCCTGCCGGAGGTCGACGACGACGTCGAGATCGAGCTGAACTGGGACGAGATCCGGGTCGACACCTTCCGTTCGCAGGGTGCCGGCGGCCAGCACGTCAACAAGACCGACTCCGCGGTCCGGCTGACCCACCTCCCGACGAACATCGTGGCCCAGAGCCAGAACGAGCGCAGCCAGACCCAGAACAAGGAGATGGCGATCCGGGTCCTCAAGGCACGTCTCCTCGAGCGAGCCCTGGAGGAGCGCGAGGCCGAAGTCCGGAAGCTGAAGGGCGAGCACGTCGAGGCCGGCTGGGGGAACCAGATCCGGAGCTACGTCCTCCATCCCTACCAGATGGTGAAGGACCTCCGGACCGGCGTCGAGACGGGCAACACCCAGGCCGTCCTGGACGGCGAGCTCGACGAGTTCATGCACGCCGAGCTCGAACGGCTGGCCACCGGTGGTGCCCTCGCGAGCGCGCCGGACGCCGATTCGGCCGATGACGATGGCGACGAGCGCTGATCGGGGCCCGGTCGCGGCTGGTCGGCCGGCGACCGACGGTCAGGCCCCGGCACCGCCGGACCACGCCATTCGTCCGGCGACGGTGGCGGACCTTCCGACCTGCGTCCGGATCTGGCGCGAGTCGATCAACGACTACCTGCGCCCGCTGAACCTGCCCGAGATCCCCGACGATCTCGGGCCGATCCTCCGCCTTTACGGGCACCTCCAGGCGACCGATCCGGACACGTTTCTCGTCGCCGAACAGATCGGAGGCGGCGATCAGCGGACGATCGACGCATTCGCCGTCGTCGTGGTCCGCGAGCGCCTTCGGTTCCTTTCGATGCTGTTCGTGCTGCCACGGGCCCAGGGACACGGTCTCGGCCGGGCGCTCCTCGGAGCCGTCTTCCCGGCGCTCCGGACGGACCCGACCGACCAGCCGGCCGGGGCCGGCGGCACCGCATCTGGCTCGCACGCGACGTCGACGGACAGCGCCCAGCCGATCTCGAACGGCCTCTACGCCTCGCTCGGGATCGTGCCCCGGATCCCACTCCTGCGGCTGGTCGGCCTGCCGGAAGCCGGGGCATTTCCCGACCTGCCCGCCGGGATCTCGGTCACGGCCTTCGACGAGGTCGACGGAGGCCGCGACGGCCTCGGCTCGGCGGCGCTCGCTGCGGAGCTCGCGGCCCTCGACCGGGACACGGTCGGCTTCGAGCGGTCGGCCGACCACGCCTTCGTCGTCGGCGAGGGCCGGCTCGGCTTCCTGTACCAGGATGGATCCGGTCGCGCCGTCGGCTACGGGTACACGTCGGAGAGCGGGCGCGTCGGCCCGGTCGCCGTGGCGGATCCCACCCTGATCGGCGCGGTCGTCGGTCACCTCGTGACTGCCGTCCGGCCGCGCGGCGCGTTCGGGCTCTGGGTGCCGGGCCCGGCGGGCGAGGCGGTCGTGCCACTCCTCCGGGCCGGCTTCCGGATCGACGGCTTCCCGGTCCTCCTGTGCTGGGATCGGCCGTTCGCCGACTTCAGCCGCTACCTGCCGATCTCGCCCGGCCTCCTCTAGGTCTGCCGGCCCCGAGGAGCCGGGACCATCGGTGGTTTGCCCGGTCCGAAGGGGCGGTGGTAGCCTCTTGGCCAACGTGGCTCCTGCTTCTGTGTCCAGGTCGGAGTCCCGGTGATCGAGCGCGGTGCGTGCCGCACGGTCACCAGCCCCTGGAGCCGCCCGTGACCCTGACCTCGACCCCACCCGCCATTGCGGCCGCCGCGCGCTCGTTGCGCGAGCGCGTCCTGCGGCGTGGCCACGAGCGGGTCGACGCCGACCGGGCCGTCCTCGTCCTCCATGACGTCACCAAGACCTATCCGAACGGCAAGACCGCGCTGCGGGACGTCGACCTCGTGATCCCTGAGGGCGACTTCGTCTTTCTCGTCGGGCCTTCGGGCGCCGGCAAGTCGACGCTGATCAAGCTCCTGATCCGGGACGAGGTCGCGACGACCGGGTCGGTCGTCCTCGACGGCGCGGACCTGGCCCGCCTGCCGCGGCGCCAGGTGCCGAAGATCCGGCGCAAGATCGGGATCGTCTTCCAGGATTTCAAGCTGCTGCCGACCAAGAACGTGTGGGAGAACGTAGCGTTCGCCCTCGAGGTCACCGGCTCGCCGCGACGGAGGATCGGGCCCGCGGTCGATCGGGTCCTGGCCCTCGTCGGGCTGACCGCCCAGCGGGCCCAGCTGCCGAGCCAGCTCTCGGGCGGCGAGCAGCAACGGACGGCGATCGCCCGGGCGCTCGTCCATGATCCGCGGCTGATCATCGCCGACGAGCCCACCGGCAACCTCGATCCGCTCATCAGCTGGGAGATCATCCAGCTGCTCCTGCGGATCAACGAGCTCGGGGTGACGGTCATGATGGCCACCCACAACGCCGAGGTGGTCACCGCCCTCCGCAAGCGCGTCGTCGCCCTCGAGGAGGGCCGCGTGATCCGCGACGAGGTCGGCGGCAGCTACCACCGGGTGGACTGACGACACGCGATGATCGGGTTCGTGGCCTTCAGTCTGCGGCGCGCCTGGCAGGGCTTCTGGCGGAATGCCCTGATGAGTCTCGCCGCGACCGCCACGATGGTCCTGATGCTCGTTCTGCTGGCCGGGTTCTGGATCATCCAGACCGGCCTGCTGTCGGCCCTCGACTTCACCGAATCGAAGGTCGAGGTCGTCGCCAACATCAAGCTCGATGCGAGCGCGACCTCGATCACCGAGCTCCGGACCCGTCTCGAGGCGATGCCCGAGGTGTCGTCGGTGGCCTTCGTCTCGCGGGAGGAGGCCCTGAAGCGCTTCCAGCAGAGCATGAAGGACCAGGGTCGTGAGGACCTGACGAAGTACCTCGACACCAACCCGCTGACCGCGAGCTACGAGGTCAAGCTCACCGATCCCGGCAAGGCGACGGTCGTCGCCGACGCCCTCCGCCAGGAGCCCGCCGTCCGCAACGTGCTCGACACGAAGGAGACGGCCCAGAACGTCAAGACGGTCACGGACATCCTGCGGACCGCCGGCACGGGGATCCTCCTCGTGATCGGCGTGATCGTGCTGTTCATCATCGT
>DASUPH010000032.1:0-5399 GCA_036276275.1 Candidatus Limnocylindrales bacterium | reverse complement strand
GACGGCGGCTGGTCCGAGTGGGGAAATCGGCTCGACCTGCCGGTCGATCGGTAGCTGTCGCACGAACGCAGCTTCGTTTCGTTGCCGAGTGTGCGATCGCGCGCGCGATCGGACGCTAGGAGGCGTCGCCCTCGGGAGGAGCGGGCTCGCCGGATCGATCGAGGCCGGCCCACGGGTCGACCTCTCGATGGGGGGCGAGGATCTGGGCGCGGTGGTGATTGAAGGCGACCAGTGGGGCGCTCGTCCGGGCCTCACCGACCGTGTCGGACCAGTACGTCGCGTCGGTCACCGGCACGAACCGGCCGCGCAGCTCGCGCAATGCATCGTGCAGGTCGCGCTCCGGCAGCAGGTGGATCCGGCCGATGATCCGGAACGGCGGGATCGAGATCATTGCCTGCTCGGGGACCTTGGGCGTGCGGAGGTCCGGTCGCGGCTCGACGGCCGCATCGGACACGACGAAGAGGACGGCGTCGAGATTGACCTGGGCGAACTCCGTCCGGACCGCCAGCGTGCGTGTTCCGAACTCGTCGACCATGGCGTCCTCGAGGACGATGAAGTCCTCGTCGCTGCTGTTGAGGATGTCGGTGATCCGTCCCTGCCGGGTCCGGACGTTGCCCTTGATCACGAACGCGTCGGTGAACAGGGTCAGGGCGGTCTTGACGGGCTCGTTGGCGCCGATCATCGATTCGTACATGCCCGCAGGATACTCGGCGGCTCTCGGTCGGGAAGGGGGTCCCGGACTACTTCCTGGCGCCCGCGGTCACCAACTGCTCCGCGCCATGCTGGAGGCCCTCGTACAGGGCCCGGACCGTTTCGAGCGTGTCGATCTCGTCGACCGGCTTGTCCGTGCGGAGCGCGGCGATCCGCGGAAACCGAAGCGAGTAGCCGGATTGATGGCGGGTCGAGCGGACGATGACGTCGAAGGCAACCTCGACGACGACCGTCGGCTCGACCTGGCGGTAGCGCCCGAACCGCTGGATCGTGTGGGCCTCGAACCAGGCCGTCATCTCGGCGATCTCGGCATCGGTCAGGCCGCTGTAGGCCTTGCCGATCGTGACCAGGCGGTCGGCATCGGTGTCGCGGACCGCGAACGTGTAGTCGGACAGGACCCCGTGCCGCTTGCCGTGGCCGACCTCGACGCCGACGACGACGCAGTCGATCGTGGCCAGCGCCTTCTTCATCTTCAGCCAGCCGAGGCCCCGCCGGCCCGGTGAGTAGATCGACCGTGGATCCTTGACCATCAGCCCCTCGTTGCGCCGCTCGCGTGCGCCGCGAAACGCGTCCTCGAGACCCTCGCTGGTCGTCACGCTGACGAGATGGCTCAGGGCGAAGGCGCCGCCGTCATCGGCGAGAGGCAGCCGCAGCGTCTCGAGCCGGCGGCGCCGATCCTCGAGCGGCTCGCGGAGGAGCGCCTCGACCGGCCGACCGTCGCCCGCCCCGAGGCCGAGGACGTCGAATGCCACGTAGATCACCGGGACCTCGGCCCGGATCGCGGCCGACGGCGATTTCCGGCCCAGCCGCGCCTGGAGGGACTGGAACGGCATGACGGTGCCGTCGCGGTAGGCGAGGATCTCGCCGTCGAGGATCCCGTTCCAGTCGAGCCCGGCGGCGCCGGCGACGACCTCGGGGAACTGGCCGCTGATGTCGTGGAGGTCGCGCGAATAGAGCCGGACGTCGTCGCCGTCACGGTGGAGCTGGGCCCGGATCCCGTCGTACTTGTCCTCGACCCAGACCGGGACGCCGAGACGCTTGACGATCTCGTCGGCGTCCTCGGCCGGCGATGCGAGCATGAACTTGATCGGATGGAAGAGCGCGAGGCGTGCGTCGTCGAGCCGGTCGTCGCGGGCCAGCTCGGCCATCCGGCCGATGTCGCCGGTCAGCATCCCGGCCCACTTGACCGCGTCGAGCGGCCGGTCGAAGGCCTTCGCGATCGCGGCTTCGACGAGGCCCTCCCGGAGCCCGATCCGGAGCTCGCCGCCGAGGACCTTGACGATGTACTTCGCCGTCAGCGGGTCCGACCGGGACAGCAGGTCGCGGAGGATCGCGCCCTTGGCGGCCGGACCCGACGCACTCTCGATCGCGGCGTAGGCGGCGGCCACCTCGTAGAGCGACGGCGCGGCGGCGGGGTCGGGCGCGTGGCCGGCCTGCGACAGCACGTCGGCGACGGCCCGCCCGAGATCCGACGAGCGGTCGTAGGCCTCGCCGAGGGCCGTCCGCGGCACACCCGCGAGGTCCGTCACGGTCGTCGCGATCGCCGACCAGCCGAGACCCGCGGCTCGCTGGTCCGCTTCGGCGAAGGGCCGGCCGGTGAGGAAGACCGCGGCCAGTGGCAGCTCGGCCGGGGTGAGCCCGGACAGGTAGTCGGCGAGTACCGCCGTCTTCTCGGACGTCCGCGTCGTGGCGGCTACGCGCTCGGCGACCTCGCTCCAGCGACGCATGGCGGCGATGGTATACCGTCACCCCCGATGACCCACCGGAGCTGGTTTCCCGAGGCGTTGCAGGGGACGAACATCGTCCTCCGTCGTCATGTGCCCGCCAACATCCGGGCCTTCCAGCGCTGGTACGCCGACCCCGAGGTGGTCCGCCTGACGCGCTACCAGGATGGCCCGATGCGACCCGACGAGATCGAGCGGTTCTTCGCCGCCCGCGCCCTTGGCGCCGACTCGCTCGCGATGGCGATCCATGTCGGCCCCGACGACCGCCTCGTCGGGACGTGCGCCCTCTCCCAGCTCGACAGCGACAACGGCTCGGCCCTGTTCCACATCACGATCGGCGAGAAGGACGTGTGGGGCCGCGGCTACGGGACCGAGGCCACCCGGGTCATGATCGATCACGCGTTCGGGGGTCTCGGCCTCCACCGGATCGGGCTGACCGTCTTCTCGTTCAATGAGCGAGCGATCCGCTCCTACCGATCGTGCGGCTTCGTCGTCGAGGGTCGCGCCCGCGAGGCGATCTGGCGCGAGGGCCGCTGGTGGGACGAGATCGCGATGAGCATCCTCGACTCCGACTGGGCGACGCGACGAGGCGGGCGCGAGGTTCGTTCGCCCGAGGCCGAATCCGAGTCACCGCCCTTCTCCGCGCCGGTCGCCGTCGGCGTCGGCCGCTCCGGTCGTCGCGAATGAGCTCCACCGGTCCGGCCGCGGACGCCGCTCGGGCCGAGGTCCGGGAGCTGATCGCCGCCAAGGGCCACGCCGTCGACAACGCCCGCGCGGCCGTCGCCCGGATCGAGGTGGCCGTCGATGCCGGCGATCTCGTCCCGACCCCGGAGCTGGCGACCTACCTGGGCGACCTCATGGTGGCGCTGGAGCAGGACGATGGCCAGAAGCTCGGCGGCAAGAGCGCCGAGGCGGCGCGATTCATCCTCCGGGCGGTCGACCGCGAGCTGGACCGCGCCTAGCCCCCACACCGCGCCAGTCATCACCCCCAAGAATTGGGCGCCTCACGAACGGCTCCTGAGGATGATGAATAGACCCGCCAACAGCACCAGCGCGAGGAACGGCAATGGATCGCGCCTCCGGACCCCCTCGCGAAGTGCCGGCGTCATCGACCAAACGAGCCCGAGGACCAACAAGCCGAGGCCGCAATACAAGGGAAGCTGCAGCAAGAGCGGGACGGGGCTGTGTCCCGGTTCCGTGGGCAGGATGGCGACGATCGGCACGATCGCCGCAGCCGAGATCGTCAGCCCCACCTGGAGCAACAGGAGTCCGACGTCGAACCGCGGGTGGCCCGCCCGCCGCGCCAGGATCGAACCGATCGTCGCGAGCGCGAATGCGGCCGCGAAGGACCCGAACCCGATGACCATCCCGAGCCGAAGCGGACCGCTGTCGGATTCTGCGGGAGGCCAATGCCCGCCGGACACCAGCGCGACGACGCTGCCGACGGCAGGTCCGCCGAAACCGACCCAGAGCAGGGCCCAGAAGAGACGCAGGCCCGCCGAGCTCTGCTTCCGGCTCACTCGGCGTCCATCGGTTTCATCGCCACATTGTGGGACCGGTCGGCGCGCACGGGCTTGACTCTCGACCTACCCGAGGGTCCACGATGCCGGTGTGGATGACGACCTGCTGTCGATCGGCCGGTTTGCCCGGCTCGCCGGGCTGAGCGTCGGTGCCCTCCGTCACTACGACGAGCTCGACCTCATCCGGCCGGCCGACGTCGATCGCTTCACCGGCTACCGGCGCTATCGTCGCGAGCAGCTCGAGATCGCCCGGACGATCGCCCGTCTGCGCGACCTGGAGCTGCCGCTCGACGAGATCCGGGAAGTCCTCGCGATGGACGACCCGGCGGTGCAGCGGCGGCGCCTCGCGACCCACCGGGCCCGGATCGAAGCCCGGACGAACCGGCTGACCCGCCTGCTCCACGTGGTGGGGCGGATGAGCGATGGAAAGGACCCGATCATGACGAACGCGACGACCGACCCGACTGCCGCGACCTCCGTCGACCTGGATCGCGCCGCCCAGCGCCAACTCGGCGTCGACCTGTACAACTCGACCTGGGCGCTGATCGAGAAGGCCGACCGCTCGCCGGCCGAGACGGACGAGATGATCCATCGGGCGCATGCGTCGCGGTGGCACTGGGCGCGCGCGGGCGAGGCGGTCAATCTCGCGCGCGGCGAGTGGCTGTGCTCGCGCGTGTACGCCACGCTCGGCCGAGGCGAGCCGGCGCTCTGGCACGCCCGTCGCTGCGTTGAGATCAACGAGGCGCTGGCGGCTGACGCTCGCGAGAGCTGGGACCTGCCGACGGCCTACGAGGCCATGGCCAGGGCGTCCTTTGCTGCGGGAGACCCGGCATCGGGCGCGCTCTGGAAGGCCAAGGCCCGCGCGGGGCTGGAGGACATCCCCGACGCCGACGACCGCGAGCAGATCGCCCAGGACATCGCGACCCTGCCCTGAGCCGCCCGGAACGCGGCGGCCGTCGATACACTCGACCAGACAACGACGCCGACGACCGTTCGTCTCCCGGGAGGCCCGACCGCTCATGACCGACCTCAAGTTCGGAATCCTGCTCTGGAGCCAGGCCGCGAGCTGGAACGAGATGCTCGATGCGGCCAGGAAGGTCGACCGTCTCGGCTACGACCACATCTGGACGTGGGACCACGTGTACGCGATCTTCGGCGACCCGTACCAGCCGATCTTCGAGGGTTGGTCGCTGCTCAATGCCTGGGCCCGCGAGACGGAGAAGACTCGTCTCGGGCTCCTCGTCGGGGCGAACACGTTCCGCAACCCCGGGCTCGTCGCCAAGACGGTCGCGACGCTCGACCATGTCAGCGACGGCCGGGCGATCCTCGGCATCGGCGGCGCTTGGATGGACATCGAGCACCAGGCCCACGGCATCGACTTCGGGTCGGGTTTCGGCCAGCGTCTCGACTGGATGGACGAGTCGGTCGCCGCGATCCGGGCGCT
>DASUPH010000031.1:0-6841 GCA_036276275.1 Candidatus Limnocylindrales bacterium | reverse complement strand
CGTCGTCCAGGACGACGCCGCGGCCTTCTACGACGCGGAGCTGGAGCTGCGGCGCCGGTTCGGGTCGCCGCCGTTCGGCCGCCTCGTGAAGCTCACGATCGGCCTCGCCGACCGCGAGGCGGTCGTCCGCGACGCCGAGGCGATGGCCGAGCGGCTCCGGCGGCGGGCGCGGGAGCTGGGCTCCGACACGGTGGTCATCGGCCCGGCCCCGGCCTACATCGCCCGCCGGGCGGACCGCTGGCGCTGGAACCTCGTGCTCCGGGGCACGGATCCGCGCGTCCTCCTCGACGGTGGGCTCGAACCGCCGTGGTCCGTCGACGTCGATCCGGAGAGCCTCCTCTGAGGGTTCGTCGCAAGGCGCCGACGCGTCTTCGGGATGCGCTCGGGGCCGATCCGGGGGAGAATGGGTCGTCCAGCTACCACGGAGGTTCGCGATGGACGAGAAACGGGATACATCAGCCGGCAGCAGCGAAGGCGCGACCGGCGGCCACGCCCCGGCCGACGAGACGTTCGCCTGGACCGGCCCCGAAGGCGAGACCGACGCGACGGCCGCGGGAGGCGACGCCCGGGCGACCGCCGAGCGGATGCTCGGCCAGCTCCAGTCGATGATCGACCAGGCCGCGACCCTCGCCGCGCCGGTGGTCCGCCAGGTCGGCGCGAAGGCCGCCGAGCTCGCCGCGGTCGCGGCCGATCGAGCCGGCCCCATCGCCCATCGTGCCGCGGATGCCACGGCCGACGCCAGCGGCAAGCTTGCCGTGCGGTCGCGGACCTGGGCAGCCGAGTTGCGGAGCAAGCTCGACGACGCCGGCGACGACATTGACGCTGCGGCGGGCGGGACCGCGACCGCCGTCCTCGACGGCACCGACGACGCGATCGAGGAAGCCGCGAAGGACGACCCGGCCGAGGGTTCGCGCTAGTCACACCGCGTTCGGGCGCCTGGCGTCCGAAGCTGCCCGGCCGGCGGGCCCGCCGCACCGGCCGGTCACGTTCGGGCTCGTCGGTATACTCCGCCGATGAGTGTTCGCCCCATCGTCCTGCTCGGTGACCCGCGGCTCCGGCTGAAGGGCCTGCCCGTCGACAGCTTCGGCAAGCCGCTCCACGGGCTGCTCGACGACATGACCGAGACGATGCGTCACGCGCCCGGCGTCGGGCTCGCTGCGCCGCAGGTCGGCGAGGCTCTTCAGGCCTGCGTGATCGAGGTCCAGAACCACCTCTACGAGCTGGTGAATCCTCGGATCGTCCGGGCGAGCGGCGACGACCGCGATCTCGAGGGCTGTCTCTCCCTGCCGGGCTACTACGCCTACGTCACCCGCCGCGAGAAGGTCTGGGTCGTGGCCCAGAACCGGCTCGGGAAGAAGATCAAGGTCGCCGGCTCGGGGTTGCTCGGTCGAGCCCTCCAGCACGAGCTCGACCATCTCGACGGGAAGCTGTTCATCGACTACCTCGACTCGATGGACGAGCTGATCCCCGTGAGTGCCGACGACGATGACGACGCTGACGAGGCGGGCACCCGAGAGGCGGCGAAGGTCCTCGCGTGACCGACGGCTCCGGGCCGGCCGGCCACTCCGCGCCGGGCCGGGCAGGAGCGACCCCGGGGACCCCGGTTCGCACCGTCTTCCTCGGCAGCGGCCGCTTCGCCCAACCGATCCTCGGCCGGCTGGCCGGCCACCCCTCGATCGAACTCGTCATGGTGGTCAGCGCGCCGCCGCGTCCGGTCGGCCGCCGCCAGATCGCGACGCCCACGCCGGTCGAGACCAGCGCCCGCGAGCTGGGACTGGCGGTCCAGACGCCGTCGCGCCTCCGTGACCAGGCCGCCCTGGCCGCGCTCCTCGAACTCGATCCGGAGCTCGTCGTGCTCGCGGACTACGGCCAGATCGTGCCGCGGCCGATCCTTGACCGGCGATACGGCGCCCTGAACCTGCACCCGTCGCTCCTTCCGCGCCACCGCGGCGCCACGCCGATCCCGGCGGCGATCCTGGCCGGCGATCCGGAGACCGGTGTCACCCTGATCCGGATGGATCCGGGGCTCGACACCGGCCCGGTCGTCGTCGTCGAGCGGGCGATCCTGTCCGGCGACGAGACGACCCCGGCCCTCGAGGCACGTCTCGCGATCGCCGCGGCCGGCATCCTCGCCCGTAGCCTCGATCCATGGCTGGCCGGCGATCTGGTCCCGACGCCGCAGGCCGACGAGGGGGCGACGCTCACCCGGCCCCTCCGACGCGCCGATGGCCGCCTCGATCCGCGCCTGCCGGCCGTTGCCCTCGAGCGCCACGTCCGGGCGTTCCTCCCCTGGCCCGGATCGTTCGCCGAGACGGACGGCGATCGGCTCGTCGTCCTCGCCGCGACCGTCGCGGACTCCGATCCCGACGATTCGCCGGGCCGGATCGTCCCCGATCCGGCTGGTCTGGCGATCGCGACCGGCGACGGGCGGCTGATCCTCGACGAGGTCCAGCCGGCCGGCGGCCAACCGATGAGCGGCGAGGAATACCTGCGCGGTCGACCCCGCATCCTCGGCCGGACGGTCCGCTGGCCGGCAGACCTGGCGCTCCCGCCGCTGTTCACGCCGGCCGCTGATGCCGGCCGCCGGGCCGCGGACCCCGCGTAGACTCAGGCCATGCCGACTCCCGGAGCCGCCACGACGCTCACGGTCGTCGCCGGCGATCCTCGACCCGGACTGTCGGGCCTGCTGCCCGACGAGCTCGTCGCGTGGTTGGTCGAGCTTGGCGAGCCGGCCTATCGCGCCCGCCAGGTCGGGGACGCAGTCTGGCGCGGCGACGCGACCGCGCCCGCCGACATCCAGACGCTGCCGGCCGCGCTCCGTGATGCGCTCGACGCCGCATTCCGGTTCGACACGGTCGCCGACAGTGAGCTCCGCCTGTCCGACGGCGGCCTGACCGAGAAGGCGCTCCATCGCCTCGCCGACGGCGCCCTGATCGAATCGGTCCTCATGCACTACCCGGCCCGGCCCGGACAGCGCGAGCGGCACACCCTGTGCATCTCGAGCCAGGCAGGCTGCGCTGTCGGCTGCCCGTTCTGCGCGACCGGCGAGCTTGGCTTCGGGCGCGACCTCGAGACCGCCGAGATCGTCGACCAGGTCCGCCATGCCGCCCGTCGCCTGGCGGCCGACCGGAAGCGCCTGACCAACGTGGTGTTCATGGGGATGGGGGAGCCGTTGCTCAACCTGGACCGGGTCCTGGCCGCCGTCGATGCGCTGAACGACCCGCGGCGGTTCGGGCTGGGAGCCCGCCACATCACCGTGTCGACCTCCGGCGTGGTGCCGGGCATCCGCCGCCTGACGGCGCTCGGGCCGCAGTTCACGCTCGCCGTCTCGCTGCACGCCGCCCGCGACGCCCTTCGCGATGTCCTCGTTCCGTTGAACCGCCGCTGGCCCGTCGCGGAAGTCGTGGCCGCGGCGCGCGAGCACGCTACCGCGACGGGCCGCCGCGTGACCTACGAGGCGACGATGATCGCCGGCATCAACGACACGGAGCTCGACGCCCGGGCGATGGCCGATCTCCTTCGGGGTGACCATGCCCACGTCAACCTGATTCCGATGAACCCCGTCGCCCACACTCCGTGGACCGCGTCGCCCGATCCGGTGATCGAGGCGTTCGCCGCCGTCCTCGCCGAGGCCGGGGTGACCGCGACGATCCGGCGCAACCGCGGCCAGGAGATCGGGGCGGCCTGCGGCCAGCTGGCGGCCGAGCGGGGCGGCGAACCGGCGCCGGCCGTCGTCGCCCGGCGGCGGGCGCGGCTCGTCGACGAAAGCGCCCATGCCCTCCGCGGCGAGCGGAGTCAGGAGCCGGCGCCGGCCGGCATCGGGGACTAGCGATGGCGGGCGGGCGGGCACGGGTCGCGGTCAGCATCCTCGACGCCGACCACTCCAACATGGCCTACGCGATCCGGCGAGCGGAGCGCGAAGGAGCGGATCGCTTCCACATCGACGTGATGGACGGCCACTTCGTCCCGAACCTGACGTTCGGGCCGCGGATGATCAAGGGGATCCGACCCCGGACCGAGCTGCCTCTCGACGCCCACCTGATGATCAGCGATCCGCTCACGTACGTCGACGAGTTCCTCGAGGCGGGTTGTGACTCGATCACCTTCCACGTGGAGATCGACCCGGAGCAGATCGAGCCGACGCTGCGGGCCATCCGGAAGGCGGGCCGGGCCGCCGGTCTGGCGGTCAAGCCCGGGACGCCATTGACCGCCCTCGAGCCGTACCGGAAGCTGCTCGACATCGTCCTCGTCATGACCGTCGAGCCCGGGTTCGGCGGCCAGGAGTTCATGCGCGACGTCGCCCAGGAGAAGCTCCTCGCGGCCCGCGACTACCTCAGCCACAAGCCGGTCGGCGCCGAGGTCCACGTCGACGGCGGGATCAACCGGGAGACGGCCGAGCTCGTCGGCGGCCTCGGGGTCGACATCCTCGTCGTCGGCTCCGTCCTCTGGATCAAGGGTCGGAACATGGGCCGCGAGATCCGCCTCGTCCGGGCCCTCGCGGACGAGGGCTACCAGTACCGCCTCAATCACGGCAACCCGCCGATCCCGCGCGACAAGATGGTCACGTTCACCCAGCTCCCGAAGGAGCTCGCCTGGAAGTTCATGCGGGAGATCGAGGCCGGCGGGATCCCGGTGATCCCGCTGCGCGGTTCGGGCCGCTACAACCCCGACGGCGTTCGCGACTACGACCTGCTGGTGCCCGCGTCGGCGGAGGCGCTCACGATCGAGCGGCATTCGGCCGAACGGGAGCGATACCTGGGCGACGCCGAGCTCTGGCGCGAGGCGTATGCCGCGGAGCACGGTTGGGCCGAGCCCGACTCCGTCCGGCCGTCGCGGACCCCGGCGGCCGGTGGGCGCCCGCCCAGCGGGGGCGCCCACCCGCCCACCGGCGGCTGATGCGGGCGCTCCTCCAGCGGACGAGCGAGGCGCGGGTGCGCGTCGGTGGCGAGATCGCCGGCGAGATCGGCCCCGGTCTGGTCGTGTTCCTCGGTGTCGGACCCGACGACGACGATGCGGTCGGGGATGGCCTCGCCAGGCGCGTCACGGAGCTCCGGATCTTCGACGACGAGGCGGGCCGGACGAACCTCTCGCTGATGGACGTGGCGGGGAGCGTCCTCCTCGTCAGCCAGTTCACGCTCTACGCCGACACCCGGCGAGGCCGCCGACCGGGCTTCACCGGCGCCGCGGCCCCGGAGCTCGCCGAGCGGCTCTACCTCCGTTTCGCCGCCGCCCTGCGCGCGCTGGGTGTGACCGTCGCGACCGGCCGCTTCGGCGCGGTGATGGCCGTGGAGCTCGTCAACGACGGCCCGTTCACGATCTGGCTCGACACGGCCGAGCGGTGACGACAGGAGCCCGCTGCTGACGTCCTGATCCGCTGCGCGTCGAGGACGGCCGCCGTCCCGGACCGAATCGGGATGATTGCGCCCATGCGCAACTTGTTGTGAGCGCACACTTGATTGCGGTTGAGTGCAACGATCGCGAATCGCGCTCGTGGAGGACTCCATTGGGACCGTTGTTGCTGACCGGCCTCGCGCTCTTCGGGGCGATCCTGGGGATCGGGCTCGTGGCCCAGAGCGCGGCGGTTCCCGAGGCGGCCATCGACCAGGTCTCGCCGGCCCGTCGCCTTGCCGTGATCCTGATCGCGTTTGCCGCGGGATGTGGGGTCCTCGGAGTCGTGGAGGGCTTGCTCGCGATCACGCAGGGCGCGATCGCCGGATCGGCCTCGGCCGCGATCCCGCTGGTGTCCGCGATTGCCGGTGCGGTCCTCGGCCTGATGCCGGTCGTGCGGAACGCCGGACGCCTCGATCCATGGGTGACGTCGAAGGCCGTCGCGTTCGCCGGTGGCCTCGTCGCCCTGGCGGTCGTCGTCGGGTTCCTGGCCGCCATGATCCAGGCGGTGCCAAGGGGATCACCGTCCGACTGGCCGTTCACGCTCCTCGGCGTCGTGAGTGCCGCCGGCACGATCGGAATCGGTGCGGTCGGCGGACGATGGGTCCGCCGGGTCGTGGCCGTCGACGACGAAGTCGCGGTCACCCTCGTGCGGACCGCGATCACCCGCATCCTCCCCTTCGAGGTCGCGGGCTACGTCGCGTCGCTGATCGGTATCGCGCTGGTCGTCACCGCCTGACGAGCGGTTGCCAAAGCGTTGGGGCGGCCGCCGGGAGCCGGACACACGAACGCCCGGCGCAGGGCCGGGCGTCGGAGCGGTGAAACGCGAGCGCTACTTGGTCGTCTTCAGCGATGTGCGGCGGCAGCGGGTGCAGACGAGCGCCTTCACCTCGGTGCCGTTTCCGCGGATCGTGAACGGCTGGAGGTTCGGGTGGTAGCGGCGGTGGGCGCGGACGCGGTTCATACCCGACGATTGGGGGTTGAACCCACCCATCGACACCTTGCCGCAGATCGCACAGGAGCGGGCCATCGTGGTCCTCGAAACGGTCGTTGCTGTGGTCGTGATCGGATCCCGAGCGCAAGCACGCGGGCACGCTCGGCTGGGAGGCGCGAACGGGGCGGTATGATAGCACTCGCGTCGCGCGCCACGCCACAGCGGGCCCGGCCGATCCGAACATCGAGGGAGGATGCCCGCGGCGTGCCCACCAAACCGAAGGTCTCGACGCCCGGCCGCTCGCTCGTGACGCGGCGGGCCGTGATCGACATCGTCCGCGCCGCGACCCTCGGTTCGTACGGCGTCGTCGGGCTGACCGGCGGCGGTCCGGCCGGCTGGCTCGCGGAGCGGCTCGGCCTCGCCCCACGAGGGATCCGGGTCGCGTTCGAGGACCACCTGACGATCGAGCTCGACCTGGTGGTCGGCCATGGTCTGCCGGTTGCGGAGGTCGCCCGTCAG
>DASUPH010000030.1:0-3346 GCA_036276275.1 Candidatus Limnocylindrales bacterium | reverse complement strand
GAGGCGATCGCGGGCGGCACGCCGGTCCTCGCCTCGGCGGTCGGCGCCCTGCCAGAGATCGTCGGGTCGGCGGGGATCGTCGTCCAGCCACGCGACGCCGATCGCCTCGCGGCGGCCCTCGCCGCGACCTGGACCGACGAGTCGGTCCACTCACGCCTCGCCGTCGCCGCCCGCGAGCGGGCCGAAACGGATCGCCGAACCTGGGCCGACGTCGCCGACGAGACCCGTCGCGTCTACGCCGAGGTCGCCACTGCGCGACGCTGACCCCGCGGGTTGACGCGACCGGGGGCGCTGCCTAGCATGGTGTCGATATGCTTAGCGCCAAGGTCAGTTCCAAGAATCAGATCTCGATACCAAGCGAAGTACGGCGCCGCTTGGGGATACAGCCCGGGGATCGACTGACCGTCACGATCGACGAGGACAAGCTCATCCTCCGCAGGCGCCCGGCAAAGGCCTCAGACCGACTGTGGGGCATCGGTCGGGGGCTCTACGGGCCCGATCCCGTCGCGTTCGTCCGATCGGTCAGGAACGAGTTGGAGACGAATCTGCGTGAGCGCGAAACGGTGGTCCATCGCGACCTTGACAAGCACCCATCGAAAGATCGCCCTCGACGCAAACGTCCTGATCTACCTGCTCGAGGGTCATGAGCCGCTCGGTCGACATGCCGGGGCGGTCGTCGATTCGATCGAGGCCGGGGACGTCGCGGGCTCGATGGCGACGATCGGACAGTTCGAGATCCTCGCCGGCCCGGCTCGCGTCGGAGACGCGCCTCTGTTCGAGCGCTCGGCGGACGAGATCCGATCGATGGGACTTCGGCTGATCCCGCTGACCTCCGAGGTCGCCGAGGAGGCCGCCTGGCTCCGGGGCCAGGGCGGTCTCGAGCTCGGGGATGCCATCCATGTCGCCACGGCCAGGGTGGCCGGCGCGACGGCGATGATCACCAACGATCGGGGCATTCGATCGCGGCCGGGTCTCGAGGTGCGCTATCTCGACGATCTCGTCACCGACGACCCGTCGGCATAGCGCAGGGCGAGTGCTGGATGGAGGCTCCACGGCCGCATGTGGCTACTCGGATCCGGGGGCCTTGGCTCGGTAGGCGATCACCTCGACCCGCTCGAGGGTGATGAGTCCTTCGCCCACCATGGCGTCAAGTTCCGGCAGCACCGCCCGGAGACGGTCCTCCTGATCGACGACCTCGATCAGGACCGGCAGGTCGCTCGAGAGCGACAGGATCCGGGTCGAGTGGAGGTGCTGCTTGGCGCCAAAGCCCTCGATGCCCCGAAGCACGGTCGCGCCGGCGAGGCCCCGCTCGCGGAGCCGGTGGACGATCGCCTCGTACAGTGGCCGCCCGTGCCAGGTGTCCGACTCACCGATATAGATGCGGGCCAGGAGTCCGGTGCCCTCGATCTTCATGCCAGCGCCCTCCCGATCATGAGACCCCCGACGACGGCGACCATCCCGATCACCGACGAGCCGACGAGATTCGCCAGACCCAGGACCACCGCTCCATCCTCGATCAACCGCCAACTCTCGAGCATCAGGGTGGAGAAGGTCGTGTACGCCCCGATGAACCCGATCAGGACAGGCCCACGGACCGAGGCGGGGAGCACGCCGCGGTCGATGGCGAGGGCGAACAGGAGCCCGAGGACGAGGGAGCCCGAGACGTTGATGACGAGCGTGCCCCACGGGAAGGCGCCGCCGGCACGGTCGGAGATCCAGGTGTCGACGAGGTAGCGGGTGGTCGCTCCGGCGGCGCCGCCTAGGGCGATGAGCACGAGGGGCAAGGCCAGGACCTCCACAGCGCAGACCGGCGGATGCTTCCGTCAGGAGCCATCAGCCCGGCCGGCCGGACGTTCCACGGCGAGCCCCATCGCCGAGGCGAGCATCGGTGAACTGACGGCGGCGGTCAAGCCGAAGCGGTCACCCATTGGACACCGACGTCCACTTGCTGCCGTGCGCAGCGCCGGGCTAGCTCGGGATCGGGCCGCTCGGGCGGGCGTGGGGCAGGGGAGCCTTGCCGGCGGTCAGGGCGACCTTCGTGCCGGTCTGCATCACCTGGACGAACGTCTGGCCGACGGTCAGGACGACGGGCTTGCCGGCCGCGTCGAAGAAGCGGGTCGGCGAGGTCAGCGCCGTCTTCTTCCAGGTGCCCGGGATCGTCGTCCCGTTCGTCGCGATCCAGGCCTTCCCGCTGCCGACGACCTGGGCCTCGAGACGCTGCTTGTGCGAGCCGTCGTTGAGCGGCCCGAACCGCATCAGCATGACCACGACGTTCTTCGGGGCGACCCGCTGGCCGGTCGCCGCATCGATCTGCTTCTTCTCGCCGCTGACCGAGCGCAGGTACGTGTTCGTCTTGCGGTCGTAGTCGTATCGGATCTTGTTCGCGAGATAGGCGACCTCGATCCGGCCGCCCGTCGGTCGGCGCGACAGGGGGAGATCGGGTGCGAATGTCCACGGCCACGTGAACGCCTTGTCCTTGACGTGCTGAGCGGTGGCGATGCCGCGGAGCTTGTTGCCGGTCGTGTACAGGTTGTGGGGCGAGAAGCGGGTCGAGATCCGGTGGAACGAGCCGCCCCAGCGGAACTCGTCGGCGTTGTAGACGAGCTGTCCCTGACCCTGGGCACGGAGCGTGGCGAGCGCCTGCGGCGAGCCACCCGAATGGGCGTAGATCGCCTTCAGCTCGGCCGCCCACGCGATGTAGTAGTAGCGGGCGCTGCGGACAGGCCCGACGTCGGTCGCGATGTTCTCCTGGAACACGAGCATGTAGCGGGGGATGCCGCCCTCGGCCGGCGCCTGCCAGACGACCGATGCGGCACCGAAACCGGACTGGGGCCGAGCCGGCGAGAGGTCGTCGATCATCACGGCGATCGGGTGACGGGCGGCGGCTTCAGGGCTGACGAGCCGGCCGTCCAGGGGGGCCGGGACCAGGACCGGCGTCGGCGCGGGCGTCGGGCTGGGTGTGGGAGTCGGTTCCGGGGTGGCGCTGGGCGGCGCCTCGACCGATGCCGACGGTGGCGTCGCGGTCGACGGTGGCGTGCTGCCGATCGCGGCGACGAGCCCCGAATTCGCGGGTGGCGAAGCGGCCGGCTTGCCGGCCGCGGCCGCGAACATCCCGACCGCGAGCCCGCCAAGGATGGCCAGGACCGCAAGGCCGATGATCGCGGCGCGGCTCATCGACCCTCGCCCGGAAGGAGTTGCATCTGGGGGTCCCTCGATTGGCGCCGCGGCGACCGCGGCGGTCGGCCGACGCTCGCTCGCGTCAGGCGATCCGATGACGGGGCGTGACGGCGCCCGGCGCAGGATACGACAGGCGCGCCGTCGACAACGTCCGGACGGGTCGGCCGCA
>DASUPH010000029.1:0-2023 GCA_036276275.1 Candidatus Limnocylindrales bacterium | reverse complement strand
CAGATGCCTTTCAAGATCCGCTGGATGCGCGGTGCCGGCGTGGCGCTCGTGTCCACCTTCCTGATCGTCGGCGGGGCCTTTGCGGCCAACGGCGTGCTCCAGCCGACCGGCGCGACAAGCCCGGCGACGATCGCCGAGCCGACAGCGACCCCGACCGCGGAGCCGACCGAGACTGCCGAGCCGACCGAGACTGCCGAGCCCGCCGAGATCGCCGAGCCGAGCGAGACCGCCGAGCCGAGCGAGGCCGCCGAGCCGAGCGAAACCGCCGAGCCGGCTGAGACGGCCGAGCCCAACGAAGACAACGAAGACAACAGTGGCCCGAACCGCGGACCGGGCAAGGGCGACCCGAGCGCCACCGACGACCATGGCGGCAAGAGCGGCCATGACGGCGCCGGCGACCAGGGCGATGACAACGGCCACGATGGTGGCGACGACCAGGGTGATGACAGCGGCCATGACGGTGGCGGCGACAACAACGGCGGCGGCGGCAACGACGACTGACCGCGAAGGCTTGTCCGTCGGACCGGTGTGGACGACGAACGTGCATCCAAATGGGTCGGCTCGCCCCGAGGCATCATGGGGGCGGGCCGGCCGACTGCGTCATACGCAGATCGGGACCCAGCAACTCGGAGATCGTTCATCAACGACCCAGGGCCCACGCAGCCAGATCGGTCTGATGACCTCGCCGGCGACCAACGGACGGTCGAGGCGGTCCTCGCCGGAGATCGTGACGCGTTTCGTCGTCTCGTCGAACGCGAATCGGCACCCGTGGTTCGAGCCTGTCACCGGATCCTCGGTGACCTGCATGAAGCTGAAGACGCGGCCCAGGAGGCATTCGTGACCGCCTATCGCTCACTCGCCGGATGGCGCGGGGAAGGATCGTTCGGTGCGTGGCTGACCCGCATCGCGGTCCGGATCGCGCTGCGGCAGGCTGGTCGTCGGAAGACGGTCGCCTGGCGGGATCCATTCGGCCACGAGCGGAGCGAGACGGTGAACCCGATCGACGCGGCCATGGATCAGGCATCGATGGATGCGACGGCTCGCATGGACCCCTCGTCCCTGGCCGTTCGCGCCGAGCGCGCGACCGACGTCCGGGCCGCGGTCGCCTCCCTTCCCGAACCCTACCGTGAAGTCGTCACGCTGCGGTTCTTCGGCGAGATGACCCTCGAGGAGATCTCTCGCGAGACGGACCGGCCACTCAATACCGTCAAGACGCACCTGTATCGGGGCCTCACCCGCCTGCGCGACACCATGGGCGAGGAGGTCGGCCGATGAATGGCATGGGTCGTCGGTTCCATCCGTCCGAGGTCCAGCCGGAGACCGGTCGGGGTCTGACCGACGCCGAGGTCGCCAAGGCGATGATCGCCGCCCGCGAGCTCGAGGCGCTCACCGGGATCGATACGCCGCGGCCGACGGTGGGCTTCGAGGATCGCGTGATGACCGCCATCTCCGCCGAACCTGCTCCACGGCTGGTCATGCGCTCGAGCCGGGCCGTTCGTGGCGGGTTCGCGATCGCGTTCCTCATGTCGGTCCGCGACGCGTGGCGCGTGGCGACCGGAAGTGGACGACCCATCGCCGTCCGTGCCCAGGCCATGGCCTTCGTGCTCCTCGTGGTCCTTGCGACCGGCTCCTTCTCGACGGTCGTCGCGGTCGGCGCGGCGAGCTTCCTGAGCGCCGGGCCGAGCCCGTCGCCGAGCCTCCCGGGACGCACGACGAACCCGGCCGTGCTGCCCACGCAGAGCCCGACCGACGGGCTGACGCCGACGACCACACCCAGCCCGATGCCCGGTGTCGAGGATTCGGCCGAGCCGACCGAGACCGCTGAGCCCACCGAGACGGCCGAGCCCACTGAGACCGATGAGGCCGGGGGCACGACCGAGCCGCGCGACACCGCCAAACCGACCAGGACGCCGAGACCGACCGAGACCGACCACCCGGGCGAGACCGACCACCCGGGCGAGACCGACGACCCGGGCGAGACCGACGACGGCGGTGGGGGCGGCGGCCACGGCGGCGGCGGCGG
>DASUPH010000028.1:0-2741 GCA_036276275.1 Candidatus Limnocylindrales bacterium | reverse complement strand
TGGTCGTAGCGGACCTGTGGCTGGAGGGCGACGCCGTTGAATGCGGTCCGGGCATTCGCGATCGCGCGCTCGACCGGGTTGCCCGATCGACCGACGGCCATCGCCCGCTCGACCATCGAGTCGATCGCGGCCTCGCGGTGGATCTGGTCGTATGAGATCGTCAACCGCTTGTCGCCGGCCACGAGGACGACCTGGCCCTTGCCGAAGCCGTCATACGTCGCGTGGAGCCTGGCCGACGCCTCGTCCGGGCTGAGCCCGGAGAGGTCGACGTCGCCGAGGCGGACCCCGGGCAGGATCCGATCGACGTACTGCTGGTCGTAGGCGTAGAGCGCGCCGACCCCGATCGCCAGGACGGCCAGGAGGCCGACGACGAAGGCGACGACGAACCTGGTCCGGAGGCGGTGGGGGTGAACCAACCGGGCGGACACGTCGTCGGCGGCAGGGGTGGAGATCGGCTCGGCGGTCATCGCGCGGGTCATCCTACTGGGCAGGCGCAAACGCCCCAATGAGCTGGATCGTGACGGACGGCACCGTCTGCGCGTGACGGTCCGGCGTGGAAGGGGCTGTCAACCGCCTCGCAGCAGAACGACGATGCGACGGCTCGGCTCCTCGCCGATCGACTGCGTGGCCACGGTCGGGTGGTCCCGCAGCGCCAGGTGGATCCAGCGGCGTTCGAGCGCCGGCATCGGCTCGAGCTGGATCATCTTGCCGGTCTCCTCGACCCGGGCGGCGGCCCGGTTCGCGAGATCCCGGAGCTGGCGCTCGCGACGGCCGCGGTAGTCCTCGACGTCGACCAGGACCCGGGTCCACTCGCCCATCCGGCGCGACAGCATCAGGTTGACGAGGTGCTGGAGAGCGGACAGCCGCTCGCCCTTCCGTCCGATCAGGGCACCGAGGGCCTCGCGGCCATCGGGATCCGCCACGACGTTGAGCCGGCTGGTGTCACCGGTCTCGACTTCGACCTGGACGGCGAACCCGATGTGGCGCATCAGCTCCTCGAGGATCTCCTTGCCGGCGGCGAGGGCCTCGGGTGACGCCTCCGCGGCCTCGAGATCAGCTCGCTCGGCAGCGAGCGAACCGCGCGCAGCCTGGACCTCGGCAGCTTCGGTCGCGGTCAGGGCTGTCGTCCCGCGGCCGCCCTCGTCGCGCGGACCGCGGTCGGGCCGAGGTCCGCGATCGGGCCGATCGCCGCCCTGGCGGCCGCCGCGGTCGTCGCGACGGGGGCCTCGGTCGTAGCCGCCCGAGCGCTCCTGCCGCTCGGGCCGGGCCGTGGCGTCATCGGCGACATCGGCACCGGCCGCTGCCGCCACGATCTCGTCGTCGCGGGGCCGCTCGGCGACCGCGCCCGTCTCGCGCATCCGCTCGGCCGGCGCGCCCTCGTCGCGGGCCGGGCGACGCCCGCGGTCGTCGGGGCGGGCTCCTTCGTCGCGGCCACGCCCACGATCGCCGCCACCGGAGCTCCGGTCGTCGCGGCGGGGACCGCGATCGCGGTCGGATGGGCCCGCTCGATCACCGAAGCCACGATCCTCGCGAGGCGGTGCCGGCGGCAGCGGCGTGCTGGCTGCGGCCTCGCGCTTGGGGGCGGCCCCACCGAGCGCGGAGCGCGGGGCGGCCACGATCCGGGCGGGCTCCGCACCCATGCCGAGGACGCCGCGGCTGCCCGCGGTCAGGATCTCGAAATCGAGGTCGTTCAGCTCGACGCCGAACTCCTCCCGGGCATTCTTGAGCGCCTCTTCGACGCTCTTGCCGGAAAACTCGCGGTACGCACTCATCAGCGGCGTCTCCCTCGGCGGCTCTGGCGGCCGCGTTCCTTGTGGCGAATGGTCTTGTCGACCTCGGCGGCGCGACCGGCTGCCCCACCCAACGGGGACTTCGGTGGCCGGGTTTTCGGATCGACGGGCGGCGGCAGCACGACGGGGAAGCGCGGCGCGTGGCCGACCGCGAAGGCCGGCCGCCAGCCGAACAGCGGGAACATCCCGCCCCAGCCGATGATCAGGTATTGCTGGATGATCGAGAAGATCGTCGAGGTGATCCAGTACAGGAACAGGCCGGCCGGCAGGAAGCTCCCGTAGATCAGCGAGATGAACGGGAAGATGTAGGCCATCTGGCGCTGGATCTTGTAGTTCGGGTCGTCGGCCATGGCCGGGTCGTGCGGCGGCAGCGTCATCCGCGACTGGACGAGCTGGAAGAGCGACGAGATCACCGCGAGGAGGCTCAGACCGGACAGCATCCCGCCCGGCTGGCCGATGATCACCTCTGGGACGCCCCAGTCGATGCCGAATGCCTTCGAGTCGAGACACGGGTTCAGGACGTGGCCGACGGCATTGACGATCGGCGCCGCGTCGCAGCCAAGGTCGAGGATGCGGAAACCAAAGACGTCGAGCATCGGCTGCGGGTCGAAGTTCTGAAGGCCCTGGCTGAAGACCGAGTACATCGGGATCAGCAGGAAGACCTGGAGCAGGGCCGGCAGGCAGCCCGATACCGGGTTCACACCGCGCTCGGCGTAGAGCTGGCGCTGGGCCTCCTGCTGCTTGACCCGGTCGCCTTTGAACCGGCGCTGGATCTCCCTGACCTCCGGCGCCAGCATCTGGGTCCGCTTTGTCGAGACCGTCTGCCGGCGGAAGACCGGGATCATGACGATCCGGATGATGATCGTCATCAGAACGATCGCGATCGCGATGTTGCCGGTCAACTTGTCGAGGACGACGAGGAGGATGAAGAACGTCTGGAAGATCGGGGTG
>DASUPH010000027.1:0-16683 GCA_036276275.1 Candidatus Limnocylindrales bacterium | reverse complement strand
CTTCTACGTCTGGTTCTTCCGCGGCACGCCGCTGCTCGTCCAGATGTTCCTCATCTACTTCGGGACGCCGTACCTGTTCGGCGTGGATCTGTTCCCCAACGACGTCCATCTCGGGTTCATCAGCCTGCGTGGCGGCGTCCTGGCGGGGATCGTGGCGCTGTCGATCAACGAGGGCGCCTACATGAGCGAGATCGTCCGGGCCGGCATCCTGTCGGTCGATTCGGGCCAGACGGAGGCCGCCAAGTCCCTGGGGATGACGTACGGGCTGACAATGCGCCGGATCGTCCTCCCGCAGGCTCTACGGGTGATCATTCCGCCGCTCGGAAACGAGTTCAACAACATGCTGAAGACGACATCCCTGATGGCCGTCATCGCCGTCACGGAGCTGTTCCGGGTGGCCCAGGGCGTATACGCCGTCACGTTCAAGCCCTTCGAAGTGTTTCTCGGCGTTGCCGTCTACTATCTGGCCCTCACCACGATCTGGAGCCTGATCCAGAGCTTCATCGAGCGGCGAATCGGCGCGACCGGACGGACCGAAGAGATCCCCGGGCTCTGGGCCCGGCTCCTCGGGCTCACGAGACCGCAGGGCGGTCTGGGAGGAGGATTGGGGCGCTGATGGTAGAGATCGCCCACGACATCCTCGAGGCCGTCGGCGGCGCCCCGCGACCGACCACTGACACGGTCGTCGAGGCGACCGACGTCGTCAAACGGTTCGGGCGGGTCCAGGTGCTCAACGGCATCACGCTCAATGTGAAGCGTGCCGAGGTCGTCGTCATGATCGGCGCCTCGGGCTCCGGCAAGACGACGTTCATCCGGTGCATCAACCACCTCGAGAAGATCCAGGGTGGGCGCATCTCGGTGAATGGTCACCTCATCGGATATCGCGACGAGAACGGCAAGCTCGTCGAGGACCGCGAGCAGAACATCGCCCGGCAGCGCCAGGACATCGGCATGGTCTTCCAGCGCTTCAACCTGTTCCCCCACATGACCGCTCTCGGCAATATCGTCGAGGCTCCGATCCGCGTCCGGGGGACGGCCGAGAAGGAGGCGGTCGACATCGGGCGAGCCCTGCTCCAGCGTGTCGGACTTGGCCACAAGGCCGACGCCTACCCGGCCCAGCTGTCGGGCGGCCAGCAGCAACGGGTCGCGATCGCCCGCGCGTTGGCAATGCGACCCACCCTGATGCTCTTCGATGAGCCGACGTCCGCGCTAGACCCGGAGATGATCGGCGAGGTCCTGGAGGTGATGAAGGAGCTGGCCCGCGAGGGAATGACGATGATCGTCGTCACCCACGAGATGGGCTTCGCCCGCGAGGTCGCCGACCGGGTCGTCATGCTTGATGAGGGCGCGATCGTCGAAGACGGCACGCCGGAGCACTTCTTCACCGCGCCGAGCCACGAGCGGACCAAGGCATTCCTCTCCAAGATCCTGTAGCCGGCTCCACGGGCGCGGGGCAAACAAGGAAGGGAATCGTGGACCGGGCAGCTGAGCGTCAGCTTGGGCTCGAGTCGGCCGATGCGTACGGGGATTCCGAGTCCAGAGCACAGCGCTCGACAACAGGAGACTTGGAAGGCTGACGCTCTGCCAACTGAGCTACTCCCGCCCGAGGTGGCGAATGTACCGCAACCAGTGGGGTTGACGTCCCGGCCATCCCGCTGAAGGTTCCTTCAGCCAACGGGCGAATGAGATCCAGCAGAGGTGAACGACTGCCAGTACGCCTGAGGGATAGCGCCGCTCGATCCCTCCCGGGACGATCGGGTCATGACCCCACTCCGTTGCCCACTCAAGCCTTTCCGCGATCAACGTTCGCGGCGAGTACCTCGTCCTGATCCAATCGGTGGCCCGCGTCTGTTCCTCCGCGGTATCCGTGGCGGTACTCGCATTCGCGACGCAAGGTGAACTCATGACCGGCACCGCCACGCCGGCGGCCCGGAGGCCGCGGACGATCCCGCTCGTTCCGATCGTGATCATCGTGGCGGCTTTCTTCGCCGGCATGTTCGGAGCCAGCAGGCTGTCTACGATGCTGAACTCACATACAGTTTCCTGGGGCCCGTCCGCCGGCATCGGCGGACCGGGGTTCGACAGGGCGACGGCTCAGACAAGCACCGTCGTCAATGTCGAGGTCCAGTGGCCTTCCTGCGTGAATACCGGCGACGACTCGTGGCTGACCCCGGAGGTCTCCTACATGCCGTGGTCGGTGACGATCACTCTTCGGACGAGCGCAGCCTATGCCGCCAACCCGAAGTGCTCAAAGCCGGGCCCGGACGGAAAACTGCCGATGGTCGGCTTCTACCTGTCGGCCCTGTCCTTCCCGGTCCATTTGAGTGAGCCGCTCGGGAACCGCCCGCTGCTCGACGGCTCGACTTCCCCGGCGACCGAGCGCTACCGCCCGTAGGGAGTCCCGTGTCGGCGGATTCGCGCCGCCTGATCCATTGACCTCCGCCACACATCGGCTCCCCGGCCAACCGCCGGAGCCGGACGGACCCATCCGACAACCCGATGTTGGCTTTGACATAACGCCCGGGCGAGAGGATGGTATGGCCAACGCACTCCGCGGCCGGGCCCGTCCCGAGCGAAACCAGGACTTCGATCCGATCGGCGACGCCGCGGATCGCTTGCGGAGCGGACCGGGTTTCGGAGGACCCTCGGGCATACCCGCCCGAGCAGCTGGTCGAGGAGGGAGCCGAGATGTCGTCCCAGTTCGCGCCGATGCCGGGCGATGGTTCGACGAGACGCGCCGAAGCCCCGCGTAGTCGCGCGGACAACCCCGCCTCTCGACGACCCACGGCCAGGCTCCGGCTCCTGACCGCCGCCGTCGGCGGCGCGATCGCCCTGTCCGGCACGATCGCCCCATCGGCCGCACTGGCAGCGGGTCCCGCGGCCGACGGTCCGGGCGCCTTGTCACACTTCGGCCTGGCCCGAAAGGACTGTTTCGGCACGGCCCGGAACAGGACGTCGAAGGTCTGGTACACCGTCGCCGACGGCATCCTGAGCGACGTCTACTACCCGACCATCGACAACACGAACGTCGAGACGCTCCAGTACGTCGTGACTGATGGAGCGACGTTCACTGACCTCCAGGCCCGCGACATGACCCACACGACCTCGTCGGTCGATCCGAGCGGCATGGAATGCCGAATCACGAGCACGGCGAAGAACGGCCGCTACCGGCTCCAGACCGACTATGTCACCGACCCGTCGTCGAACAGCGTGATCTGGCGCACGACCCTCACGCCGCTCGTCGCCGGCAACTACCGCGTCTTCGTTCGGCTGGATGCCACGGTCAATGGCAACGGCGGCGGCGGAGCCGGCAATGGCGGCCCGGACAGCGCGCTCGTCGACACGTCGAAGGGCCACCCGATCGCGGTGTCGTACGACACGAGCACCACCTCGAACGCGGTCAACCGCGACTACGCTGAGCCGGTCTTCCTCGCTCTCGATGGTCCCTTCAGCACCGTCGAGAGCGGCTTCGTCGGCGCCCCGAGCGACGGCCTGACCCAGCTCGACTCCGGTCGCGCCCTGAGCGAGTCGTTCGCGACCGCAGCGAACGGGAACGTGGTGCAGACGGCGCAGGTCGCGACGGGCGGCACCGGCCCGATGACCTTCACGCTCGGGCTCGGGTTCGGCGCCAGCCAGGCGCAAGCCGTCAACGCCATCGAGAGCTCACTCGGCGCCGGTTTCCCGGCCGCCCGCAAGATGTTCGAGGCCGGTTGGGCTGCCTACGACGCGGCGCTCAAGGCGCCACCCAAGAAGCTCGCCGGGCTCTCGAATGGCCAGTCCCACGCCCTCGGCGATCTCTACTACACATCGGCCAACGTGATCAAGGCGGCGGAGGACAAGACGTTCCCAGGTGCGATCGTGGCCGCACCGGCGTCACCATGGGGTCAGGCCGTCTCGGCCGGCGATCCGAACAACCTCTACTTCGGGTCGTATCGGGAGGTGTTCGCACGCGACCTGTACGAGGCCTGGACCGGGCTCGTGGCGGCGGGCGACCTGACTACGGCCCGCGACGCCGTCACGTTCCTCTTCACCCGTCAGCAGATGCCGGACGGCTCGATGCCGCGCAACAGCCTCGTGAACGGCAAGGTGGCGCCCGATTCGTTCGGAACGCAGCTCGATGAGACCGCCTACCCGATCCTCATGGCCAACGAGCTCCGGATGACCGACCACGCGCTGTACACCGACCACATCCGGCCCGCGGCCTTCTTCATCGCCAGCCACGGACCGGCCTTCGGAGCCGAACGATGGGAGGAGCAGAACGGCTTCTCGCCGTCAACGATCGCGGCAGAGGTCGCTGGGCTCATCGCCGCCGCCGACCTCGCCACGGCCAACGGCGACCTTCAGTCGGCACAACTCTTCCGGGGCGTCGCCGACGACTGGCAGCGATCGGTCGAGAGCTGGACGGTGACCACGAACGGGCCGCTGTCCGGGAGCCCCTACTACATCCGGCTGTCCAAGTCAGGCGACCCGAATGAGGCCGTCACCTACAACGTCGGCAACGGCGGCCCGACACTCGATCAGCGGGCAGTCATCGACGCGGGCTTCCTCGAGCTCGTCCGGCTCGGGCTCGAATCACCGACCGATGCCACGATCCTCAACTCGCTCCAGGTCGTCGATGGCACGATCAAGTCGACCACGCCGAGTGGGCCGGGCTGGCACCGATACAACGGCGACGGCTACGGCGACAGAGCGGGAACAGGTGCGCCATGGGCGCCGAGCGGGCAAGGGACAGGGCACGTGTGGCCGGTCCTGTCCGTCGAGCGAGCCGAGCACGCGCTGGTGAGCGGCGGCTCCGCGACGGTCGCCGGCGTGCTCGCCAGCCTGACTGGCTACGCCTCCGGGATCGGACTGATCCCCGAGCAGGACTGGGAGTTGCCCGACCTCGCGGCGTCGTCGTTCGGGACCGACCCGACGGTTGCCTCGATCGGTTTCGCCAACGGCAAGCCGGCGGGCTCGGCCGCACCACTCGTCTGGTCGGCGGGCGCCGCCGTCCGTCTCATCCAGGATGTCTCCGCCGGGCGACTTCTCGATCGCCCGGCGAACACGACGGAAAGATATGTCACCAACCAGGTCGGCCAGACGACGCTGACCGTCTCGTCGCCGACGGACCTGTCGCCCGTGTTCGCCTCGCCGGTCACCGTGACGGGCACGACCGCGGTCGGTAACACGGTCTTCGTCGCGGCCACCAACACCGACGCGAACAGCCAGACAACGATCGCGTCCGGACCAGCTGCCTCCGACGGCACCTACAGCATCGACGTCGCAGTCATCGGCGGCACGACGGTCCTCAACGTCGTCGCCGTCAGCCCGAGCGGCGCGACCGCCCATGCCACTCGGACGGTGGTGTTCGACTTCGTGCCGGGCACGTCGCTGATCGACGTCACGGACCCGGATGGCGACGACAACGGACCAGGCAACTACGCCTACCCGACTTCGTCCGACTTCCACGCGGGCGCGTTCGACCTCCAGCGCTTCCAGGTCATCGACGACGGCACGAATATCATCTTCCGGGTCCAGACCCGGGACCTCAGCCCCACATTTGGCAGCTCCCTGGGGGCCCAGCTCGTCGACGTGTACGTCCACGACCCTGCTGCGGTCGACACGACAGTCGCGAGCTCGTTCCCGCAGCGTAACTACGAGATTGCGGCGGGCGGAGCGTGGAACCGGCTCCTCGAGGTCCAGGGCTTCGGCCAGCGCTATGTCGACGCGCACGGGGCCTCGCTGGGCACGATCAGCATCCATGCCAACCAGGTGTCCCGCTTCATCACCTTCAGCGTCCCGAAGTCGAGCCTTGGCACGCCGGGTCCCGGCTGGGGCTTCACGGTCGTCCTGACCGGGCAAGACGGCTTCTCGCCCGACCAGGCGCGCGGTTTCGCCTCGACGCCGCAAGCGTTCCAGTTCGGGGTGTGCGCCGCTGCCAGTCCGGATCCGCATTGCACGGTCGATCCGAGCAGCGTGCCCAAGGCGGTCGACGTCATCGCCCCGGCCGGCGTCCTCCAGTCGGACGAGCTCGACTACACAGTCAACAACCCTGTCGTGATCCAGCCGGTCGCGATCCCGTAACCCAGCGGCGGGTTCTGGCCGACGATCAGGCGCCCGGCGGCGTCCGGGCGCTGCGGGGCCGGCGGTCGACGACGACGTCGCGACCGCCCGAGCCGCGGGAGAAGGTCAGTCGTCGGTGCTCGATCGATCCCCGTTGGAATCGCGTCGGAGCCAGCTCATCGGTCGGTGCACCGGGAGCGAATGGATCATCGATCCGGGGCCGCCCACGCTCGCCCGGGGCGCGGCACCCACGGGCTCGGCCGAGTCAGCGGTCTCGGACGCCGAATCGGGGTATTCCGCCCACGACTCGACACGCTCGCCGGCTTCGGTCGGGGCCATGACGGCGATGACCGCAGGCTCCTCCCCGTCGGCAATCGGCGCCCGGCCGGCTCGGACCGGCGTCTCCACCGGCGGTGGCTCCTCGATCGACGGGGCATCGTCGGCAGGTGACTCGGCGTCCGCGGTGACGGCATCCGCCGCCGGGGCATCCTCGGCTTCGGCGACGGCGGCCGGGGCGTCGTCCGCTTCTCCGACTTCCGGCGTCGCGTCGCCCGCTTCGGCGACGGAGTCCAGGGTCGGGAAGACCGGACGGCCGGCCGCCTGCTGGGCGATCAGGATCGGGTCCGTCTCGCGGTCGAGGCCGTCGAAGAACGCATCGATGTCGGCCCGATAGGTCCCGACGGCAGCCTCGATGCTCTCGATCTGCCGGTCGACCTTCGCGTGGTGCTCCGCCAGGCTTGTCTCGAGATCCTGGTTGAGCTCGGTCGCACGTCGTTCGCGCTCGAGCTGGATCCGAACCCGCTCCTCGTCGGCCCACGCCTCGATCGCCTTCATGTCCTCGTCGGCGAGTGCCCGCATCCGGTCTGCCTCGGACGCCTCCTGGGCCCGGACCGTATCGATGTGGGCCTGCCGGCGCCGATCCGCGTCCTCGCCGGCGCGCGCGCGCTCGAGGCCGGCGGTCGTCTGCATCGCCCGGAGGAGCTCGGCGACGAACTCGGACGGTTGGTCCGGGTCAGGGGACTCGCCCGCCGGTGCCTGCACGTCCTCCGCTTCAACGGAGATCGAGTCCGCTTCAGGCGAGAGCGAGCCTTCGCTGGTCACCTCGGTCGACGCCGGCGACTCGTCAGGCGATTCATCGGGAGCGATCGCGACCGCATCGATCGCGTCGACCGATGCGTCAGAGACCTCGGCGGCCTCCACCGGGTCGGCGCCGTTGGCACTCGACGAGCCGAACGAGTCGGCCTCCTCGTTTGGCTCATGGGCCTCGAACTGCGGCCATTGGTCAGACATGTCAGATCCTCTCGCTGCCTCCGCCGCGGGCGACGCCCCTGTCCGTCGCGCGACCCGACGAGTTGGCGATGGTAATCCGCGTGGTGCTTGTGAGCAATGGCCAAGATTCGTGATTCGTCTCGCGGCCGGTCGTCCACCCGCCACGGAACGCAGCCGACTGGCGGCGAGCACGACGATCGCGACCCCGCCGACGACCAGCCAACGACGCGACCGGAACCCCATGCTCTCCTCGGTTGTGAACCGGGCCAACTGTGCCACGTTGCGGGCCGCCAGTCAGTGCCACAACCCGGCGGGCCTATTCCGGGGTGGCCTCGACCGGTTCGGGCGACGATGCCTCGTACTCACCGCGGAGGAGCTCGGAGATCCGACGAGCCTCCAGCCATGCCTCGGAGCCCATCTCGCGCTCGCCCTGGTTCTTGCGGGCCGCCTCCCAGGCGAGACGGAGCTCCTCCCGGGTCGCCGCCCGGATTGCGTCGTCGTACCGGGCGCTCAGGTCGCGGGCCTTCTCCTCGGCCTGGGCGGGATTGCGGATGCCCTCGGCGACTTCGCGTTCGGCGTCGAGCCAGTCGGCGGCGAGTCGCTCGAGCGAGCCGGGCTCGAGGGCCGGTCGCTCGTCATCGGTGGATGGAGTCACACCCTCACGGTAGCCGATGTCGGCGGCAACCAGGGTCCGGGCGTCGGTCAGGCCGTCGGCCGGCCGCCGTAGCGGGCATTCGGCGGCTCGAGGATCGCCCGCTGACGAGGTGTCAGATCGGGGAACCGGGCCCGATCGTAGAAGCGGGCGGACCAGGCAATCGGGTGGGGGTTGTACTTCAGGAAGACTGTCCGCCGCTCACCCGCGCCCCGCCACGGCAGCGTGCCGTGGGACATCGCCTCGGTGAAGACGATCGCCGTCCCGGCCGGACCGGTGACGGGGGTGACGAAGGGCCGGGGCGGGTCGACCTCGAGCTCCTTCCAGTCCTCGGGCAGCTCGAAGTTGGCCTTGTGACTGCCGGCGACCCCGGCAAAACCGCCGTCGCCCGGGTTCACGTCGCGCAGGTTGTACGCGACGACGACGAGCCCGCAGTGGATCCGGCCGTCATTGACCGAATACGTCTGGCCGGGGTCGAACGGGGTGGCGCCGCCATGGAGTCTTGTCCCGATCGGGCCCTTGCCGCGCCGGATCAGGTCGGCGTAGTCGTGGTCGAGACGGAAGCCCGGGCCGAGGATCACTTCGAGGGTCGAGAGCACCCGCTCGTTGTCGATCAGGTTCAGCCAGTCGGGACCCCAATCGATGATGTCGCCGAAGCGCCAGCTCGTGGCATCCGGCCCGACGGCCGCCGCGACCTGCTCGTCGAAGGTCGCGTTCAGCGATTCGAGCTGCTCGGGGTCGAGGGCGTCGGGGATCGTGATCCAGCCGCGGAGGTCGAACAGGTACCGCTGATCGTCGTCCATCAGCCGGCCCTCACCCGCTCTGCCGGCCGGCGATCACGCCTTCCGCTCGAGGATCGGTCGGGCTTTCTCGGGCGAATCGACGACGAAGGCGAACATCGCCCGGTCGCCCCAACGGCCGAGGAACAGGTGGCCGTAGATGTTCACGCCGGCATCGGCCAGCTCGCGCGACAGTGCGGCCATCCCACCCGGCCGGTCGTCGACCTCGGTGAGGATCGACTCGCCTTCGATGAACGTGTAGCCGCCCTCCTCGAGGACCGCCCGGGCCGCGTCGTCGTCGGCCGTCGTCATGATGATGTGGCCGCTGCTGCCGATCCCGCCGCCGCCGATCGCCCGGAGGTCGATGCTGCGCTCGGCCAGCGCCTCGGCGAGCGTCGCAAGGCCGCCGGGTTCGTTCTTCAGCTCGACGACGAACTGGTTGGCCATCGGGACCCTCCGGGTGACGGGACGGACCATGATTCTAGCGCCGGGTCGGCGGCCCGCTGGGCGTGGTACGTTCGCGCCCCATGCCGACGCCGCCGATCGAGCTGCCGGACGCCGTCGCCACCGCCCTCGCCGAGCCCGGAGAAGCCGAAACCGGGGTCGTCGAAGCGAACGGGATCCCGTTCGCGACGCGCTCCTGGGGCGATCCCGGCCGGCCGCCGCTGCTCCTGATCCACGGTGTCACCGCCTCCAGCGGGGTCTGGTGGCGGCTCGGGCCCGCCCTCGCGGCGGGTCTGGAGCGGCGGGTCGTCGCGGTGGACCAGGCCGGACACGGCCGGACGGACGTCTGGGTCGGCCACCACCGGCTGGCCGAGAACGCCGCGGACGTCGTCGCGTTCGCGAGGGCAGCCGGCCTCGGACGGCCCGACCTTCGCGTGGTCGGCCATAGCTGGGGCGCGGCGACCGCGGCGTGGTTCCCGGCGGCCGGGCTGCGACCCGAGGTCACCGTCCTCGTCGACCCGCCAGCCATCACGGCGGCGGCGCTCGCGACGATGCTCGTCGACCCGATCGAGCGCCACTACGACGACGTCGACGAGGCGGTCCGGGCGATCGGCGCCCTCAATCCGACGTGGGGCTACGGCGACGTCGTCGCGAAGGCCGAGGGGCTCACCCAGTTCGACGTCGAGGCGGTGCGGGCGATCCTGACGCAGAACGGCGACTGGGACGGCGGCCTCACGGCGCTCGCGGATCCTGGCGCGGCGAGCGCCGTCGTCCGCGTGATCCGGGGCGAGCCTGCGTCGGGCGGCCTGATCCCTCACGAGGCAGCCGCCGCCCTCGCCCGCCGTCTGGGCGAGGCGAACGTGATCACGATCCGGGGCGGAAGCCACTCGCCCATGCGCCATCTGGCCGAGCGCACGACACTCGAGCTCCTCCGCGCCCTACAGCCGGGCTGAGGCTCGCTGTCGCGGCCGCCTACCCGCGCCGGATCGCGACGGCCCGCTCGTACAGGGCGAGGTAGGGCGGGGCCGAGCCGCGCACCCAGTCGAAGTCGACCGCCATTCCCCGCGCGACCAGCTCGTCCCAGGCGCCGCCACCGGCGGACCGCATTGTCAGCGCCGCCTCGCATGCCTTCGCCAGCGCCGCGGGTGTCGCGGCATCGAACGCGAAACCGGTCCCCTTCCCCGGCAGCGTCAGCTCGTCGATCACGCTGTCGGCGAGGCCGCCCGTCCGGCGGACGATCGGCGGCGTTCCGTAGCGAAGCGAGATCATCTGGCCGGTCCCGCACGGCTCGAACCGCGACGGCATCAGGAAGAAGTCCGCTCCGGCATAGATCCGCCGGGCCATCGCCCGGTCGAAACGCTCGATGAGGGCGACCTTGTCGGGCTGGGCAGTCGCCAGCCCGCGCAGCTGATCGGCGAGATGGGGATCGCCGGCGCCCTGGACGACGATGCGGGCGCCGGCATCGAGCAACCGCGGCGCCGCCGACGCCAGGAGATCGAAGCCCTTCTGCGGGTCGAGCCGTCCGATCATCCCGAGGACGGCGCCGTCGTCGGCCGCGTCGAACCCGAGCCGGCCCAGGAGATCCGCCCGGCAGGCCGCTTTGCCGCCGAGGTCGTCGGCCGCGTAGGTCGCCGCGAGATCGCTGTCCGTCGCCGGATCCCAGACTGTCGTGTCCAGGCCGTTGAGGATCCCGACGAAGCGATCTCCCTTGGCCTGCAGGACGGCATCGAGACCGAACCCGCCCACGGGCGTCAACGCCTCGCGGGCAAAGCCCGGGCTCACGGTGTTGGCGACCTCGGACCGGACGATCCCCTCGCGGAGGAGGTCGACCCCGTCCGCGCCGGCCGGGATGACGCCGCCGCCCGGCGCCAGCCCCAGCTGACCGAGGTCCTCGAGGCCCGTCCAGCCGTGATAGGCGAGGTTGTGGAGCGTGACGACCATTGCCGCCCGGGCGATGACCGCGTCGTCGGCGTACCAGGCGTCGCGCTGGATCGCGGCCGGCCCCGCATGCCAGTCGTGGAGGTGGATGACGTCCACCGGTCGATCCGTCTCGTGCCGGAGCGTCTCCAGCGCGGCCCGACAGAAGAGTCCGTAGCGCCAGGCGTTGTCGGCGAAGTCGGCGCCACCGGGCGACCCGTACATCCCGTCACGATCGAAGGCCGGCGGGTGGTCGACGAGCCGAAGGCGATAGCCGTCGGCGGGGACGTCGAGGATCGAGACGTCGCTCATCCCCTCGGGCGCGAGCGGATCGGGGACGCGGATCCGGCTCCCGGCCGTGACACCCGCCGGGACGGGGACGCTCCGGTAGCGCGGCAGGAAGACGTCGACCGGGCCGTCGGTCGCGCCCGGCACCTTGCCGAGCGCCCGGGCGAGGGCGTCGACGACGTCGCCCAGGCCGCCGGTCTTGGCCCACGGCTCGCACTCGGCGGCGATCGACGCGACGCGAAGCGGCATCCGATCATCGTCGCACGTCGCCGGGACGCGGTGCTTGCCGCAGTTCCGGCGTCCCGCGACCGAACGAACGACGGAAGGCCCGCTCCTTCGCCGCCCGGGTCGTCGGGCGCCCGAACCGACGACCGAGCCCGGGATCCTCCGTCGGTTCGGTCGTCCTGCGCCCGAACGAGCCTCAGCGGCGGCGCGAGGCGGGGCGCTAAACCGGTTCACGCCGGTCCGCCGCCGGGATATCATCGCGGGCATGCCAGCTCGCGTCCGCATCGCCACGATCCCCGGCGCCTCGTTCCGCCTGCCACCGCAGCTCGAGGGATTGCGGGCCCTCGCGTACAACCTGTACTGGGCGTGGCATCCGCGGACCCGGCTGCTCTGGAGCCGGATCGACCGCCAGGCGTGGACCCGCCATCGCAACCCGATCCCCGTCATCGCGGGCCCGGTCGAGTGGGGCCGCCTCCTCGACGATCCGAGCTTCATGGCCGAGGTCCGCGAGGTCCTCCGCGACTTCGATCGGTACATGAGCAACGGCTCGGATCGCTGGTTCACCCGTCACCACGCCGATTCCCTGCCCGCGCCCGTCGCCTACTTCTGCGCGGAGTACGGCCTGTACGAGTCCCTCGGCATCTACTCGGGGGGTCTCGGCGTCCTCGCGGGCGACCACATGAAGACCACGTCCGACATGGCCCTCCCCTTCGTGGGCATCGGCCTGATGTACCGGCGCGGCTACTTCCACCAGACGATCGACGCCGACGGCCACCAGGAGCACGCCTACCCGGACTACGACCTGACCCGGCTGCCGGTCGGACGGGTCCAGGGTCGTGACGGCGAGCCGCTCACGGTCAGCGTCGCCCTGCCCGGGCGCGACCTGCAGGTCGCGGTCTGGGCCGTCCAGGTCGGTCGGACGCCGGTCCTCCTCCTCGACACGGACATCCCGGAGAACGATGACGGCGATCGGCCGATCACCCACATCCTCTATGTCCGCGGCCGCGAGATGCGTCTCCACCAGGAACTCGTCCTCGGTGTCGGCGGGGTCCGAGCCCTGCGGGCGCTCGCGATCGAGCCCGCCGTCTGGCACCTCAACGAGGGCCACTCGGCGTTCCTCCTCGCCGAGCGGGCGCGCGAGCACGTCGCCGCCGGCAGGACCCTCGACGAGGCGTGGGATCTCGTCCGTGGCAACAGCGTGTTCACGATCCATACCCCGGTCTCCGCCGGCAACGAACGGTTCGCCACCGATCTCGTCCGACGGGTCGCTGGTCCCCTCCTCGACGGCGACGGCCGGCCAAGGACCGGTGGCGTCCCGGTCGATGCGGTTCTCGAGCTCGGCCTCGGACCCGAAGGCGATCGGTCCGAGTTCGACATGACCGGCTTCTCGCTCCGCCTGACGAACGACGCCAACGCGGTCAGCCAGCTCCACGCCGAGACGGCCGACGCGACGTGGACCGGGATCTCCCCGCACCCGATCCGGGGCGTGACGAACGGCGTCCACGTCCCTTCGTGGATGGGCCACGCGATGGGCGCCACCCTGAGCCGATCGCTCAGAGCCAACCTCGACGACCTCGACGCCGAGTCCGACGTCGGGCCCTTCTGGGAGCACCTCGACCGGATCGCGACAAAGGAGCTCTGGGAGACCCACCAGCGCGAGAAGCTGGAGCTGGCGATCTTTGCCCGGCGCCGCCTCCGCAACCAGTTCGCCCGACACGGCGAGGCGCCGGCGGTCCTCGACGACATCGAGACCGCCCTCGATCCGGACATCCTGACGATCGGCTTTGCCCGCCGCTTCGCGACCTACAAGCGAGCCGGCCTGCTCTTCACCGATCTCGAGCGGCTGGCCCGCCTCCTCTGGAGCGAGGAGCGGCCGATCCAGGTCGTCTTCGCCGGCAAGGCGCATCCCGCCGACCGCCCCGGTCAGCGCGTCATCCAGGACATCTTCGCCCGATCTCGCTCGGAGCCGCTCCGCGGTCGCGTCTTCATCCTCGAGGACTACGACATGCGGGTCGGCCGCTACCTGGTGGCCGGCGTCGACGTCTGGCTGAACAACCCGCGACGGCCGCTGGAGGCATCCGGCACGAGCGGGATGAAGGCCGCCGCGAACGGCGTCGTCAACGTCAGCGTCCTCGACGGTTGGTGGGACGAGGGCTGGACGGGCGACAACGGCTGGGCGATCGGCGGCCGTGAGATGAACCCCGACGAAGGCGCCCAGGATTGGTCCGACAGTCAGGATCTCTACCGGCTCCTCGAGGAGGAGATCGTGCCTCGCTACTACGAGCGGGACGGGCAGGGCCTGCCGGTCGCCTGGGTCGACCTGATGCGGCGGTCGATGGCGTCGGCGCTGTGGCGCTTCTCGACGACGCGGATGCTCCACGACTACATCGAGAAGATGTACCTGCCGGCGGCCGAACCGGCCCGCAAGGCCGCGGCCACGGCCGCCACCAAGGCCGACCGGAAGCGGGCCGCGAGCCAGGCCGCGCTCGTCGCCCACCAGGGCGGCTGACCGGCCTGTCGGCACTGACCTGTCGGTCCGGCAATCGGCCCCGACTTACCCGGGGCGAGCACGTGTGCCCTGAGCGACATCGCCCTGACCTGGATTCGCACGTTTGGTACGCGCCGCGTGCAGGAATCGACGAATATCGGCCGAATCGGCCTCGCAGACGGCCTTCGGCCAGTCAATCGCGTCGCATGTGCTCCTGGGGTGTAAACCTGGCCCGACGAAGCGTCACACGAGGATGAGGACGCCCTGGGGCGGTAGTTCGATCGAGGCCCCGTTCACACGTCCGGGGGCGATGCTTGGCAGGTCCACCGCCCTGAGCCCGGGGTTCGGCGTCACCGCCAGCTCGAGCCGGGCCGGCTCCCTCCCCGCGTTGACCGCGACCAGGGCCCGCTCACCGTCCGCCTCGCGGGCGAGGGCGATCGCCTGCCCAGTCGCCGCCGCGACGACGACCGTGCCACGCCGGAGCGCGACGTGGCCGCGCCGCGCCCGGATCGCCGCCCGGACGAACGTCCGCATCGCCAGCGCGTCGGTATCGGGCCGGGTCGGGTAGCCGCGTCGGCAGTCGGGGTCGGGGCCGCCCTCCATTGCCAGCTCATCGCCGTAGTAGATCGACGGCGCACCCGGCAGGGTCAGCTGGAGGAGCGTCGCGATCCGGAGAGCGGCGCTGTCGCCGGCGAGGACGGTCCGGGCGCGCGGCGTGTCGTGGCTCCCGATCAGGTTGTACTGGGACGCGGTCACGAGGGGATCGTGGATCGTCATCAGGTGCTCCAGCCGCCGACCCAGCTCGGCCGCGTCGATCGGGTGGAGGAATCGCCGGTAATCGGCCTGGCCGTCGATCGCGGCCTGGTCGACCAGGCCGGCACTGGCGAAGCCCAGGATCGCGATCCCGAGCGGGTAGTTCATCAGGGCGTCGAACCGGTCGCCACGGAGCCAGTCGGGGGCCTCGCGCCAGATCTCGCCGACGAGATAGGCGTCGGGCCTGACCGCCCGGACCCGCCGCCGGAACTCGGGCCAGAACGTCGGGTCCTCGATCTCGCCCGGCACGTCCAGGCGCCAGCCGTCGATCCCGGCCCGGAGCCAGTGCTCCGCCACGCCGAACAGGAACTCCCGGACCGCCGGATGCTCGACCCGCAGCTTCGGCAGTGACGGGATCCCCCACCACGCTCGGTAGCCGGTCCGGATGTGGGTCCCGTCCCGCCAGCCGGCAGGATAGGCGTCGATGCCGCGTTCCCCGTCGAGGACATCGCGATCGAGATGGAACCAGTCGCGATATGGCGACGCGAGGCCCGACTCGATCAGGTGCTGGAACGGCCAGAAGCCGCGTCCGGAGTGGTTGAAGACCCCATCGAGCATCACCCGCATGCCTCGCTCATGGGCTCCGGCCAGGAGCTCCCGGAACGCGGCGTCACCGCCGAGCAGCGGATCCACCGCCAGGTAGTCGTACGCGTTGTAGCGGTGGTTCGAGGTGGCGCTGAAGATCGGGTTCAGATAGAGCCCGACGATCCCGAGGTCGACGAGGTCGTCGAGCCGCTCGGTCAGCCCGAGCAGGTCGCCGCCCTTGTAGCCTGCCTGGGTCGGCGCGGCGTCCCAGGGCTCCAGCGGGCCGGGCTTCGCGACGCGCGCACTCGCCGCGAACCGGTCGGGGAAGACCTGGTAGAAGACGGTATCGGCGACCCAGGCCGGAGGATCGGGCGGCACGGTCAGCCGGCCCCGAGGTTGATGCCGGCGTCGTCGACGGCAGGAACGCCGGTCAGGCGACGGGTCGGTCGTCCGGGAGCCGGCGATCCGCGACCTCGACGATCTCGGCGACCGGCATCGTGGACGGCGCGGGTGATGCGGGGAACGCAGGAAAGGCGAGCGGCGGGAGTGGCGCGACCTCCGCCGCGGATCCCGCTGAGCCGGTCCAAGTTCGGAAGCCCGCGACGAGCCCCGACAGCATCGTGCGACGGCCCGCCGTGATCGCCTTGTCCATCGCTCGGAGCACGAGCCCGAAGATCGTCAACGCTCCGCCGAGAACCGCGATCGCCAGCAGGGCCCCACCCGGCAGGAACGGGAACGGCATGCAACCCTCCGCGATCGTCGACGCCACCGGACGGCTCGAGACGTTCTTCGCCGGCGTGCGATCCCATCATCGCCCGTCGCGCCCCCGGCGTCGAGCGCCGGCCGAGGTTCTCAGCCCTTCACCCCGCCGACCGCCAGCCCGCCGACGATGTACTTCTGGAAGAAGAAGAACACGATCGAGACCGGTGCCGCGAAGAGGATCGAGAACGCGGCGAAGTCGGACCACGGCGTCTGGCCGAACGCGCCGACCATCTTGTTGAGGGCCAGCGACAGGGTGTAGCCCTGGTCGGGCGCGTTCAGGAAGATCGAGACGAAGTAGAACTCCGTCCAGCCGGCAACGAAGCCGAGGAAGCCGGTCACCGCAAGAGCCGGTGTCGCAAGCGGCAGGACGATCTTGAGGAACGACTGGTTGCGAGTGCAGCCGTCGACCGCGGCCGCCTCCTCGAGCTCCTTCGGGATCGTGTCGAGATAGCCCTTGAGGTTCCAGATCGCGAACGGCA
>DASUPH010000026.1:0-7753 GCA_036276275.1 Candidatus Limnocylindrales bacterium | reverse complement strand
CGATGCTCGACGCTCCGGATCTGGCCATCCTCGAGGCGGTCCCCGGATAAGTCGGAGCGAAGCGACGCTCGCTACCGTGGGCCCATGCGGACGGCCGGCCAGGAGAGCGGCGATGCGGCCGAGTCGCTCGTGGCTGCGCGCCTGGCCTCCGCTCGCTGGCGAATCCTCGCCCGCAACGTCCGGTTGGGCCGGGGCGAGCTGGACATCGTCGCCGTCGATCCCGGGCCGCCGCCGGAGATCGTGATCGTCGAGGTCCGCTGGCGCCGGCGGCGCGATTTTGGCCTGGCCGAGGAAACGCTCGACCACCGCAAGCGGGCGCATCTCCGGGCGGCGATCGGGCGGTTGCTGGGTGACGGGCTGCCAAACGGTGTCGGGTTGCCGGCGCTGCCGCTCCGCGTGGACCTCGTGGTCGTCGAACCGGGCGACCGCGTCCGCCACCATCGCCACGTCGCGCTCTGAGCCGCGCACCGCACGAATGCGCGCGTGGTGAGCACGACGGCGTACGATCCCTGCCTCGTTCGTCGTTTCGCCCGCCACATGCGCGATTCTTCGTCGGAAGCCCCCAGAATCGACCCGATCGAGTGGTACCGACGTCCGTTCTTCGTCGTAATGCGCGTGTGGCGCGCAGGCGGCCGTCGACGGCGAGAGGCGTGGAACGCGAGCGGCCCCGGACGGGCGAGGGCCACGAGCTCCTTGCGATCGGCCCCGAACGGGACCCGTGCTACACTCCGCGCCGGCCCCGGCAGGACCGGGACCGGCCAACGCCCGCACCCCGCGCCCACGGCGCCAGGTGACGGAGATCACACGCGGACCGTTCCGACCGGGACGGTGCCGAACCCGAGACGCACGACGCGGCGCGAGCCGCCGCCGCGCGGCCGACGGATCGGAACCCGGCGACCGGGGTCCGCGGCGGAACGAACCGAACAGGAGGTCCTCCACCGTGCCGTCCGTTTCCATGCGGCAGCTGCTCGAAGCCGGTGTCCATTTCGGCCACCAGACGCGGCGCTGGAACCCGAAGATGAAGCCATTCATCTTCGCCGAGCGCAACGGGATCCACATCATCGATCTCGCCCAGACCGTCAAACACCTCGAATCGTCGCTCGAGTTCGTCCGCGAGACGGTGGGTCGCGGCGAGTACGTGCTGTTCGTCGGGACGAAGAAGCAGGCCCAGGAGCCGGTCGCCCAGGAGGCGACCCGAGCCGGCCAGCCGTACGTCAACAAGCGCTGGCTCGGCGGCATGCTGACGAACTTCACGACGATCAAGAAGCGGATCGCGCTGCTCGAGCAGCTCGAGGCCCGCCAGCAGGCGGGCGACTTCGAGCGGATGACGAAGAAGGAAGCCGCCAAGCTGACCGACGAGATGAACAAGCTCGCCCTGACGGTCGGCGGGATGCGCAAGATGAAGCGCGTCCCCGGTGCCGTCTTCATCGTCGATCCGCACCGGGAGCGGATCGCGGTGACGGAGGCGAACAAGCTCGAGGTCCCGGTCGTCGCGACCGGCGACACGAACGTCGACCCGGACGAGATCGATCACATCATTCCGGCCAACGACGATGCGATCCGGTCGATCCGGCTCCTCTGCCAGCTCATTGCCGACGCGTGCGTCGAGGGCCAGCAGGACCGGGCCGCCCGCGCGGTCGAGGTCGAGCCGGAGGTCGCGATGGCGGCCGAGCCGGAGTACGACGAGTCCGCGTCCGACGAGCTCGTCGCGGCGCTCGCGGGTGGTGCCGCGCTCACGTTCGAGCCGGATGCCGACGAGGACGACGAGCTCCTGCCGGGCGCTCGCCCGATCAGTCCCGCCGACATCGTCGCGCCGCCGGCCGAAGCGAGCCCGGAGGAGATCGCCGCCGAGCTCGCCCGCGAAGCCGCCGAGAAGGAAGAGCCCGCCACCGCGGTCTGAACCGCGGCCGGCCCGAAGACCGTACCCAGGCGGGCCATCGGCCCGCGCGACGAACAGGAGACCCGAACGAACATGGCGGACATCTCTGCCGAGAAGGTCAAGGAGCTGCGCGAGCGAACCGGCGCGGGCTTCATGGACTGCAAGAACGCGCTCGTCGAGGCCGACGGCGACCTCGACGCCGCCGTCGCCCTGCTCCGCGAACGCGGGCTCGCCGCGGCCGCGAAGAAGGCCGGCCGGGACGCCCGCGAAGGACTGGTCTCGAGCTACATCCACACCGGCGGCCGCGTCGGCGTGCTGATCGAGGTCAACTGCGAGACCGACTTCGTCGCCCGGACCGACGAGTTCCAGAAGCTCGTCCGGGACCTCGCCGTCCAGGTCGCCGGGATGGCGCCGCTGTACGTGGATGCCGAGTCGATCCCGGCCGACATCCTCGAGGCCAAGAAGGCCGAGCTGCTCACCGACGAGTCGATCCAGAAGAAGCCCGAGGCGATCCGTCCCCAGATCGTCGACGGCCAGTTGAAGAAGTGGTATTCGCAGGTCTGTCTCCTCGACCAGCCGTTCCGCGACGAGGAGCGATCGGTCCGCGACCTCGTCATCGACCGGATCGCGACGATCGGCGAGAACATCCGCGTCCGGCGGTTCACCAGGTACGCCCTCGGGGAGGAGCTGTGAGCGACGCCGTCGGAGCAACCGCGGCGGCCCGCCCGGCCGAGCAAGCGGTCCGCTACAAGCGGATCCTCCTCAAGCTGTCCGGTGAGGCGCTGCTCGGCAACCGCTCCTACGGCGTCGACCCGTCGTTCTGTGCGTTCATCGCGAGTCAGGTCGCCGAGGTCCACCGTCTCGGCGTCCAGGTCGGGATCGTGGTCGGCGGCGGCAACATCTTCCGCGGCCTGGCCGCGGCCGCCAGCGGGATGGATCGGGCGACGGGCGACTACATCGGGATGCTGGCGACCGTGATGAACGGCCTCGCCCTCCAGGATGCGCTGGAGCGGACCAACGTCCCGACCCGGGTCATGAGCGCGATCGCGATGAACGAGGTGGCCGAGCCCTACATCCGCCGCCGCGCCGTCCGCCACCTCGAGAAGGGCCGCGTGGCGATCTTCGTCGCCGGCACCGGGAACCCGTACTTCACGACCGATACGGCGGCCGCCCTGCGGGCCGTCGAGATCGGGGCCGAGGTGCTGCTCAAGGCGACCAAGGTCGACGGTGTCTACGATGCCGACCCGGTCACCCATCCGAACGCCCGGCGCTACGCCGAGCTCGAATACGCGGACCTCCTCCGCGACCAGCTCAAGGTTCTCGACGCGGCCGCGGTGTCGCTCTGCATGGAGAACGACCTGCCGATCGTCGTCTTCGACCTCAATCAACCCGACAACATCACCAGGGTCGCGGCCGGCGAGCCGGTCGGAACCCTGATCTCCGGCGCCCGCGGCGCCCGCGGAGGTAGCCGATGAGCAGCGAGACGATCTCGTCCGTCGATCACAAGATGAACCGCGCCGTCGACGCGATGGAGCGCGACTTCGGGGCCTTCCGGACGGGCCGTGCCTCGACGGCCCTCGTGGAGCGGTTGACGGTCGACTACTACGGCACCCAGACGCCGTTGAACCAGCTGGCCGGGATCAGCGTCCCGGAGGCGCACCAGATCGTCATCCAGCCGTGGGATCGAGGTGTCCTCGGCGCGATCGAGAAGGCGATCCAGAAGAGCGACATCGGGCTCGTCCCGAACGTCGACGGAACGGTCGTCCGGCTCAACATCCCGCCCCTGACCGAGGAGCGGCGCAAGGACCTCGTGAAGAGCGTCCACAAACGGATGGAAGAGGCTCGCGTCGAGATCCGCAATCTCCGCCGTGACGCCGGCGACGACCTGAAGAAGGAAGAGCGGGACGGCACGGTGGGCGCCGACGAGGCCCACCGCCAGCACGAGACGCTCCAGAAGACCACGGACCGCTGGATCGCCGAGGTCGACCGGCTGGGCGCGGCCAAGGAGCAGGAGGTCATGGAGGTCTAGTGGCCCGGACGCCCCTCGCCCGTCCGACGGACGCGCCCCCGACGGCGCAGAGGCCCGATGGCGAGGTCACCCCGAGCGTGGAACCGGCTCCGACGCCGGGCGCGGATGTCGATCTGCTGCTGCCGGCCGGCGATCTCCCGCAACACGTCGCGATCATCATGGACGGCAACCGTCGCTGGGCTCGGCAGCGCGGCCTGGCCGAGGTCGACGGCCATGCGGCCGGGGTCGAGGCGATCCGGACCCTCCTCCGTCACGCCGTCCGTCGCGGCGTCCCGGTCGTCACCGTCTACGCCTTCAGCCGGGAGAACTGGGCGCGCTCCGATGACGAGGTCCGGGGCCTGTTCGCCCTCCTCGAGCATGCGATCCGGAGCGAGACCCCCGAGCTCAAGCAGCAGGGCGTCCGGATCCGGCTCCTCGGCCGGCTCGACGAGCTGCCCGACGACACTCGCCGCTCGATCAATGAAGCGCTGGCCGAGACGGCCGGCGGCGACCGGCTGCTGCTGAACGTCGCATTCAACTACGCCGGCCGGACGGAGCTCGTGGACGCGTTCCGGCGCCTTGCGGCGAGCGGCGTCGATCCCGCCTCGATCGACGAGGCCGCGATCGCCGACGCCTTGTACACCGCCGGACTGCCCGATCCCGATCTCGTGATCCGGACCGGCGGCGAACAACGGCTGTCGAACTTCCTGATCTGGCAGGCGGCCTACGCCGAGCTGTACACGACCGAGGTCCTCTGGCCGGACTTCGGTGCGGATGCCTTCGACGCCGCCCTGCTCGAGTTCGCCAACCGGACGCGGCGGTTCGGGCGCTGAGCGGCAAGGCCCCGATCACCGAGGGCGCCATCCGTCAGCGCACGCTGAGCGCGGCGCTCCTGATCCCGCCGCTGCTCGTCGCCCTGCTCATCGGCGGGCCGGTGATCGTCGCGGTCGTCGTCGCGGCGACCGGGCTCGCCGCCTACGAGACGTTCCAGCTCCTGCGGGCGGCGGGTTATCCGTCGCTTTCCTGGCTCGGGATCGCGTTCGCCGTCGCCCTCGTGCTGGACGCCGCGATCGGCAAGCAGGTCGACCCGAGCGGGATGCTCCTGCTGGCGATCGGGACGATCCTGGCGGCCGTCGGGGCGTTCAGCCGACCCGATCCACGCGATGGGCTGCCGACCTGGTTCGCGACGGTGTTCGGGGCGATCTACGCCTCGCTCCTCGGGTTCATCATCCGCCTCGGGCAGGACGCGCCGGCGGTGCCCGCCGGCGCGCCACTCGCCGCGCTCGGCGGCGATCGCGGCTGGATCGTCCTCCTCGTCCTCGGCGTTTGGGCCTATGACACCGGTGCCTACCTGCTCGGCAAGCGCTATGGGCGGCAGCGCTTCCTCAGCCATATCTCGCCCTCGAAGACGTACGCCGGGCTGGTCGGCGGGATCGTGATCGCGACCGTGGTCGTCGGAGTCGTCCTCTTCGGGCTCGGCCGGTCGCCGCTGGGCGCCCTGATCCTGGGGCCGTTGCTCGCCCTGGCGGCCCAGGCGGGCGATCTCGCCGAATCGATGCTGAAGCGGGCGGCCGGCGCAAAGGATTCGGGCCGGCTGATCCCCGGTCACGGCGGGATCCTCGACCGCGTCGATTCGTTCCTGTTCGCCGCACCGGTCGTGACCCTCTATGTCATCACCGCGTTCCGCTGACGTGGCCCCGCCGCGGCGGGTCGCGGTCCTCGGCTCGACGGGCTCGATCGGCCGCCAGACCCTCGACGTGCTCGCCCTCCACCCCGACGCATTCCGCGTCGTGGCCCTCGCGGCCGGCTCGAACGTCGACCTCCTGACCGATCAGGCCCGACGGTTCGACGCCAGCGTCACCGCCGTCGGCGCGAGCGGCGAGGACCTGGCGGCGATCGCAGCCCGCGACGACGTCGACCTGGTCGTCGTAGCCACCGGCGGCATCGTCAGCTTGAAGCCGATCCTCGCCGCGCTCCAGGCCGGCAAGGTCGTCGCCACGGCCAACAAGGAGACGCTCGTCGCCGGCGGTCACCTCGTGATGCCGCTCGCCCGGGCGCTCGCCGCAGCGCGGGCGACCGCTGCCCCCGGCGACCCCTACGCCAGCCCGCTCGCGTGGCTCCGCCCGATCGATTCCGAGCACTCCGCGATCTGGCAGTGCCTCGTCGGCGAGCGCCTGGACCGGGTCGCGTCGCTGATCCTGACGGCGTCCGGCGGACCGTTCCTCGACGGCCCGGCTGACCTCTCGACGGTCACCCGCGAGCAGGCGCTCCGTCACCCGACGTGGTCGATGGGAGCGAAGATCACGATCGACTCCGCGACCCTCGCGAACAAGGGCCTGGAGGTCATCGAGGCCCACTGGCTGTACGATGTCGACGACGACGCGATCGAGGTCGTCGTCCATCCGCAGAGCGTCGTCCACTCAGCGGTCCAATTCGTGGACGGTTCGCTGAAGGCCCAGCTGGGCACCCCGGATATGCGCACCCCGATCCAGTACGCCCTGACCTATCCCGATCGCCGCCCGTCGCCGTCCGCCCCGGTCGACCTGGTCGCGGCCGCCCGGCTCGACTTCCGCGCACCCGACCTGGCCCGCTTCCCGGCCCTCGGCATTGCCCGCGACGCCGGCCGGATCGGGCAGCGGGCGACCACGGCGCTGATCGCCGCCGACGAGGTGGCCGTCGGGCGCTTCCTGGCCGGGAGCCTCGGCTTCGACGGCATCCCGCGTCTCCTCGCCGCGGCGGTCGAGCGCTTCGGGGCGGGCTCCGGCGCCGAGCAGACGCCCGATCTCGCGTCCCTGATCGCCCTCGACGGCGAGGTCCGAGCGTTCGTGGCATCCGCGTCCGGAGATCGAGGATGAGCGGGCCGCTCGGCATCGTCGTCACGATCGTCCTGTTCATCGTCGTTCTCGGCAGCCTCGTGCTGGTCCACGAGCTCGGCCACTTCATCACGGCCCGGCTGGCCGGGGTCCGCGTCCTGGAGTTCGGGATCGGCTTCCCGCCACGGGCCAGGATCCTCCGGGCGAAAGGCGAGACCCTCTACACGCTCAACTGGCTGCCGATCGGCGGCTTCGTCAAGCTGGAGGGTGAGGACGGCGACGACGCCGGCGATCCGCGCTCGTTCGTCCGCGCCCGCCTCCCGACGAAGATGATCATCCTCGTCGCCGGCGTGGCGATGAATCTCCTGACCTCGTTCCTGATCTTCACCGTCATCGCCTGGGTCGCGACGCCGTTCGTCGGGCTGCGCTTCTTCGAGGTTCAGGCCGGCTCGCCGGCCGCGGCCGTCCACCTCCAGTCGGGCGATGCGATCCTCGGCATCGATGGCCGCCAGTTCGAGTTCTTCGGCGAGAGCCAGGTGCTCACCGAGCTCCGCAGGAACGCCGGCAAGACGGTCACCCTCACGATCGAGCACCGCGACGGCCGGGTCGAACCGATCGCGGTGGGCCTCCGCTCGCAGGCCGAGATCGACGCGTCGAAGGACGCCAACGGGATCGCCCAGAAGGGTCCCCTCGGGATCAGCGGCGACCGGACGCCCTTCGAGGCGCGCTTCTTCGGCAGCACGGGCCGCGACCTGCCCGCCGCGATGGGCGTCGGCGCCAGCGAGACCGTTCGCTGGTTCGGCGTGATCCTCTCGGGTCTCGGTGACCTCGTCGGCCAGATCGCGACGAATCCCACGGCTGCGCCGCCGGTCGCCGGTCCGGTCGGGATCGCGACCCAGATCGCCGACATCTTCTTCGGGGCGGGCTTCGTGATGACGCTCTACGTCGCCGGAATCCTCTCGGCCAACCTCGCCCTCGTCAACATCCTGCCGGTCCCGCCGCTCGACGGCGGTCGGATGCTGATGATCGCCCTGAAGTCGCTGTTCGGAACCC
>DASUPH010000025.1:0-4962 GCA_036276275.1 Candidatus Limnocylindrales bacterium | reverse complement strand
CTGCGCGCGCTGCTGGAGCTGCGCGACGAACTGCGCGACGTGGTGGACCTCCGGCTCATCGCGTTCCCGCAGGACGGGGTCCTGTCATTCCCGGACGGCAAGGAGCTGATGCGCGAGGCGATGCGGCTGGGCTGCGACGTGATCGGCGGCATCCCGCACTACGAATGGACTCGCGAGGACGGCGTCGAGGAGGTCCACTTCCTGTTCGACCTCGCCCGCGAGACCGGCGCGCCGATCGACCTCCACTGCGACGAGACCGACGACGACCACTCCCGCTTCCTGGAGGTCGTGGCCGCCCGGACGATGCGCGACGGGATGGAGGGCCGAGTCGTCGCGGGGCACACCACCGCGATGGGCTCCTACAACGACGCCTACGCGTTCAAGCTGCTCCAGATCCTGAAGCGGGCGGGGGTCACGATCGTCGCCAACCCGCTCGACAACATCGTCCTCCAGGGCCGCTTCGACACCTATCCCAAGCGGCGCGGGATGACCCGGGTGAAGGAGCTGGACGCGGCCGGCGTCAACGTCGCCTGCGGCCACGATTCGATCATGGACCCGTGGTACCCGCTGGGTCGAGGCTCGATGCTCGACGCGCTCTCGATGCTCGTCCACGTCGCCCAGATGACCGGGCGGAACGAGCTCTTCCGGGCGTGGGAGATGGTCACGACCAACCCGGCCCGGGCCGCCGAGGTGCCGTGGGGCATCAGCGAAGGGATGCCCGCCAATTTCGTCGTCTTCGATAGCGCCGACGAGGCGGAGGCGATCCGTCTCCGCCCGGCGGCGCGCTGGGTTGTCCGCAATGGCCGGATCGTCGCCGAGACCGAACCGGCCCGGAGCACCGTGCATGTCGACGGGCACGCCCAGCCCGTTACGTACCGGCGCGATCCTGTCGAGGCCGGCGGCGCCACAGCGGCGTCGACGGCGATGGTGGGGGCAGGCCCGGGCCGCGCCCGGAGCGAGGAAGGAGTGGAGCGATGACAGCCGGACTTCTCAGCGGGCAGGGGATGCCCAGCCGTGAGGGGGACATGTCGATCGAGGGACACGGGATGGACCCGATCCCCGCGTCGGCGCGCTACGGGTCGGTCACGCGAGTATTCACGGTCTGGTTCACGCCGAACCTCGTCCCGGCGGCGTTCTTCCTCGGGACGCTCGCCGCGGCCTCGTTCATCGGGCTCGGGTTCTGGACGTCGATCGCGGCGATCATCGTCGGCAACCTCGTCGGGTCCGTCCTCGTCGGCCTCCTGGCCACGATGGGCCCGAAGACCGGGATGGCGCAGATGCCGCTGGCCCGTCTCGCCTACGGCAAGAGCATCGTCGTGCCGGGCCTGCTCAACTGGATCAGTTGCATCGGCTGGGACGGCATCAACTCGGTGTTCGGCGCTGCGGCGATCTCGATCCTGACCGGCCTTCCTTTCGTCGTCTCACTGATCGTGATCGTGATCTGCCAGGGCCTGCTCGGGATCCTGGGCTACGAGGCGATCCACACGTTCGAGAAGTACATGGCGATCGTGCTGGGAGCGATGTTCGTGGTCCTGACGATCGCGATCGCCGGCCAGGCCGCGACCGGCATCGCCCGGACGGACGCCGTGGCCGGTCTCGACCAGATCGGCGCCTTCGTCCTGTACAGCACGATCATCGCCAGCTTCGTCCTCGCCTGGGCGCTGTATGCCTCGGATTACACGCGCTACCTGCCCGAGAACACGTCGACTTCGCGGGTCTTCTGGTGGACGGTCCTCGGCCTGACCCTGTCGGCCGGCTGGGTCGAGACGCTCGGCTTGCTCGTGGCCGACAAGGCGGTCGCGAGCGGCGCGGTTGACACGATCAACACGATCCTGTCGGGGACGCCTCTCGCCGCGCTGGCGATGATCGCGATCGGGATCGGGACGGTCGCCGTGAACGCGATGAACGACTACACAGGGTCGCTGTCCCTCCAGGCGGCGGGGCTCCGCGTGCCGCGGGTCTATTCGGCGATCGTCGTCGCCGTCCTCGGCTTCGTCGTGACCCTCTGGCTGAACTCGTCCAACCTCGTCGGCAAGATCGAGAACATCCTCCTCTTCCTGAGCTATTGGATCGCGCCGTGGGCGGCCGTCGTCCTCGCCGACTGGCGACTCAGGGGCGCCCGGGCGACGGTCAGCCGGCTCGTCGACTTCGGGAGCCTGCCGTCGGGCGTGCTCGCCCTCGGGGCGATGGCGATCGGCTTTGCCGTCTCACTGCCGTTCCAGACGTCGACGCTGGGCGGTGAGATCGCGACGAACACGGGGCTGCCGATCAACGTCTGGGCACCGACCCTCCACTACGCGGACATCGCGTACGTCGTGGGGTTCGTCGTCGCATTCGCGATCTTCTGGATCGGGGCGCGATCGATGGCCAACCGACCCATCGAGCAGGAGGCCGCCGCCTGAGCGATCGCGCATCTGACGGGGCTCGTCGGTCGACGGGCCCCGTCGCTCGCGGACCGATTCCCTTCTCGTGGGACTTAGGGCGTCGGCACCAGCTGTACTGGGACAGATTCTTCCCGCACGGGAGTTGGGCCCGACCACGTCGGCGAATCGGGGGATTTGCGGCTGCCGCGGCGTCAGGCCAAGCTCGGCGGACGCCGCCTGGCGATCGAATCGGGTGTTGGACGTGGCCGAACTTCCACCCGGTGGGAGTCTGGCACGCAATGCGGCCCGGGCGGGGCGTTACTTCCACGGCAGGGAAATCTGGCAGGCCCTCCCGCACCGGGCGGTGTCAGCCGGGCAGGATGGGACGGCGATGGACGACCGGCTCGAGCGGCAGCGTGGCGACGTGGGCGGCGATCTCCGCCGCGGTCGCGATCCACAGGCCATCGATCGACTGGGCCCGCTCGAGCAGCTGCTCGAGGGCGGCCGCGCGTGACGCCCGGCCCGAGACGAACGGGTGGTTCGTCAGCATGAACAGCCCGCCCTCCTCGACGAGCGCTTCGAGCTCGAGGGTCCAGCGAGCGAGGACGTCGGCCGGGCTCGAGATCACGCCCGAGCCGGTGATCCCGGGCAGGTAGTTGTATGGCTCCCAGTCGTCGAGGGCCCAGTGGCCCGGGAGCTCGACGAGCGTCGCGGCGCCCGGTTCCTCCGACGTCGCGAGGACGTAGGGATGGTCCGCGTCCATCAGCCCGGAGTCGTAGGCGAAGCCGTGCCGAACGAGGATCGCCGGCGTCTCGAACGTCAGCTCCCAGTTCGGCGCGCGGTAGCCCGTCGGGCGCAGCCCGAGGACCTCGTCGAGGGCGGCGAGCCCGCGCACGATCCGCGCCTCTTCGTCGGCCGGCGTGGCGCCGTGGGCGCCCTCGTGGAGATACCCGTGGTGGGCGATCTCATGGCCGGCGTCGCGGATCGAGCGGCAGATCGCCGGCCAACGCTCGGCGCTGTAGCCGGGGATGAAGAACGTCGCCCGGATGCGACGCCGATCCAGGACCCGCAGGAGACGGGCGATCCCGGCTCGCGCCCCGTATGCCTGGTGGCTCATCACGTCGAGCCAGCCGGCGGTCTCGGGATGCTCGAAGAGGATCGGGCTCTCGGCGTCGACGTCGAACGTCATGCACGCGGCGGCCCGGATCCCGGCGGGCCACGAGAAGCCGGCCGGCAGCGGCGATCGCCACGCGGCAGCTTCCTCGGTCATCGGCCTGATCGACGCAACGCGACGAGCGAGAGCATCTCGTAGGCGAGGTTGGCCGCGAGGGTCGCGGTCTGGGCCGCCGGATCGTAGGCCGGGATGACCTCGACGACGTCGAACCCGACGAAGTCGATCCCGGTCAGGCCGCGGAGGATCACGAGCATGTCGTGGGCCGACGGCCCGCCCGCCTCGGGCGTGCCGGTTCCCGGGGCATAGGCCGGGTCGACGACGTCGATGTCGAAGCTGATGAACGCCGGCCGGTCGCCGACGCGATCGCGGATGGCGGCAGCGACGGCCTCCGGTCCGAGCCGGAAGACATCCTCCGTCGTCAGGTACTCCAGACCGAGCTCGGACCGCAGCCCGGGCCAGTCGTCGGTGTCGTAGACGGAGCCGCGCAGGCCGACCTCGATCGAGTGGCCGACGTCGACGAGCCCCTCCTCGATCGCCCGCCGCATCCACGTCCCGTGGTTGTACTTCTCCCCGAAGTACGAGTCCCAGGCGTCCGTGTGGGAGTCGAAATCGATGACGGCGACCGGGCCGCGGGACCGGGTCGCCCGCAGATGCGGCAACGTGCAGGCATGGTCGCCGCCGATGAGGAGCGGGACGACGGAGGCGGCCACGATCGGCTCGACGGCGGCCTCGATCGCCGTGTAGCTTCGCTCCGTGTAGCCCGGAACGATCGCGATGTCGCCGTAGTCGACGCAGGACAGGACGTCGAACGGCTTGACGTCGAGGTTCGTGTTGTACGGCCGGAGCATCACCGACGCGTCCCGGACGGCATTCGGCCCGAACCGCCCGCCGACCCGGTATGTCACGCCCGTGTCGAACGGCACGCCGACGATCGCGACGTCCACCTCGTCGAGCGTCCGGACGTGGGGCAGGCGGCCAAACGTCGTGGGCCCGGTGAAACGCGGGCTCTTGAGCGAGTCCTCGGGAACGTAGCGCGGCACGACGGGATTCTACGCACGCACGGGGTGCCGGCGACGTGCGATCCTGCGGGCGATGACCGCCACCCCGATCCGTGCCGCCGTTCTCGACCGCCCTGGCGCGTCGACGCGGATCGAGACGCTCGACCTGGATCCGCCCGGCGCCGGCGAGGTCCGCGTTCGGATGGTCGCTGCGGGCGTCTGCCACTCCGATCTCCACGTCCGCGACGGGGAGTGGGAGCGGCCCGGGCCGATCGTGCTCGGTCACGAAGGCGCGGCCGTCGTCGAGTCGCTCGGGCCGGAGGTCGCCGACCGCCATCCGGGCCTGCGGCCCGGCGTCCTCGTCGCCCTCGCCTGGATGACGCCATGCGGGCGGTGCCGGGCGTGCCGGGCTGGTCGGGTCTGGCTG
>DASUPH010000024.1:0-7809 GCA_036276275.1 Candidatus Limnocylindrales bacterium | reverse complement strand
GCACGATCGGCAAGTTCGACCTCGGCAACGTGTTCACCGTGCTCGGCACGCTGGCCGCGCTGCTGACGATCTTCAGCTTCATGCTGACCGACTTCTTCGACACGATGGGTACGGCGACGGCGATCAGCGAGCAGGCCGGCCTCGTCGACGAGGAGGGTCAGCCGCACAACGTCGGCCGCATCCTGCTGGTCGACTCCGTGGCCGCGGCCGTCGGCGGCGCCGCCGGGATCAGCTCGAACACGAGCTACATCGAGAGCGCCGCGGGCGTGGCCGAGGGTGGCAAGACCGGGTTCACCGCGGTCGTCACCGGCGTGCTGTTCCTCGTCGCGATCCTGCTCACCCCGCTGGCGACGCTCGTTCCGTACGTCGCCACGTCGCCGGTGCTGATCTTCGTCGGCTTCCTGATGGTGAGCCTCGTCCGGGACATCGACTTCAGCGACGTCGAGGAGGGCCTGCCGGCCCTGCTCGGGCTGATCCTGATGCCGCTGACGTTCAGCATCACGGTCGGGATCGGCGCTGCGTTCGTGACCCACGTCATCGTGAAGATCGTTCGCGGCAAGATCACGGAGATCCACCCGCTCCTGTGGGCGGTGGCGGTCGCCTTCGTCGTCTATTTCGGTCAGAACTGGATCAACTCGGTCCTGCCGAAGTAGTCCGTCCCGCTTCCCCATCCCGGCGCCCCGCCTCGCGGCGGGGCGCCGAGCCGCTTCCTGTACCATCGGCCGCAATGTTCGAACGAACCGCGCTGCCGGCTGGGCCGCGCGTGATCAGCGCCGGGCTCCCGGGCGCGCGTTCGGTCTCCATCGCCGCGTATGTCCTGGCGGGCTCGCGCCTGGAGACGCCGGCCGAGGCCGGCGTTGCCCACTTCATGGAGCACATCACGTTCAAGGGCACGGCCCGTTTCCCCTCGACCCGGGCGATCTCCGAGGCGATCGAGGGTGTCGGTGGCTCGTTCAACGCGGCCACGGATCGGGAGTCGACGGTCTACTGGGTCCGCGTGCCACGACGCGAGGCGACCCGGGCGATGGACGTCCTCGGCGAGCTGATCGTCCGGCCGACCCTGGACGACGCCGAGATCGATGGCGAGCGCGCCGTCATCGTCGAGGAGATCCGCTCGTACCTCGACGACCCGGCGGAGTATGCCCAGATCCTCTTCCAGCAGGCGATGTTCGGCGACGGCGCCCTGGGCCGCGAGATCTGCGGGGACGAGGATGGGATCCGGGCACTCCCCGCCGACACGATCCGGGGCTTCTGGCGAACGATGTACCGGCCGGCCAACACGGTCGTGGCGGTGGCGGGCGACATCGGCCACGAGGAGGCGGTCGGTCTGGCCGGCGCGGCGTTCGGCACCGGCAACGGCGTCGTACCGGGCTACACCCCGGCGCCGGCCCTGCCCGCGGGCGAGCGGGCACTCCTCCGCTCGCGACGCGACGCGAGCCAGGCCCAGCTCATCGTCGGCGTGCCCGCGCTCCGCCGCGACCACCCGGACTCGTGGATCCTGGCCGTCCTGAACGCGGTGCTCGGCGACGGGATGTCCAGCCGTCTCTTCCTCTCGGTGCGCGAGGCGAAGGGCCTGGCCTACGACGTCTCGTCCGGCCTCGTCGACTACGCCGACGCCGGCTCCCTCGAGGTCTCGGCGGGGGTGGATCCAGCACGCCTGCCGGCGGCCCTCGAGGCGGTCCTCGCCGAGCTGGTCCGGCTGCGCGATGAGAACGTGCCGGACGACGAGCTGGCCAAGGCCAAGGCGTACCTCTCGGGTGGGCTCGAGCTCCGGATGGACGAGACCCGCCACCTCGCCTCGTGGATCGGCGGCCAGGAGGCGCTCCACGACCGGGTCCTGACCCTCGACGAGGCGCTGGCAGAGGTCGCCGCGATCTCCGCCGACGACATCCGGCGGCTTGCCGGCGAGCTGTTCGTCGACGCCGGCCTCCGACTCGCCGTCGTCGCTCCGGCGCGCCATCTCCGTGGCCTGGAGCGGCGGCTCAGGCTGCCGGTATGACGGATCACGAGGCGACCGAGACGTCCGCGTCCCTGGCCGCCGGCCCCTCGGCGAGCCGGCCGGCGGGGCGCGAGCCCGATCTAGTCATGGCCCGGGTGCATCTGCGTCTCGGCGCGCTCGGGCTGGCCCGCGCCGAGCTCGAGACGTTTGCCGGACGCGATCGCCTGGACGACGAGGCGATCCGGGACCTGGCCGAGGCCCGCTGGCGGACCGGCGACGTGTCGGGCGCCGGCGAGGCCGCCGTCGCCTATCTCGAGACCCAGCCCAACGACATCCTCGCCCTGGTCATCGCGGCGGAGGCGCAGGCGGACCTGGGTCGGCCGGGCGAGGCCCGGCGGCTGGCAGGTCAGGCACTCGATCGGGCGGCGGGTTCGCTCGATCCGATCTTCGCCGGGATGCCGCGAAACCAGATCTGGCCGGTCGATCCGGGCGCGACGGCCATGCCGGCGGGCGTCCTGTTCGACGATCTCCATCCCGGGCCCCTCCCCTCGGGCGCCACCGGCGACGGCCCCGTGTCGGGTGCGTGGGGTGGTACGGATGCGGCCGTCCATGAACCGCTCGAGGCGGGGCTGCCGGCGGTGATCGTCGGCGGGCGGAGTCTGTGGGGCGACGACGAGCCGATCCTGGCTGCGGCCGCACTCGACCCCGGCGTGCTGTTCCACGCCGGTCGGGTCGCAGTCGAGACCGGTCGGACCGAGGACGCGGCCACGGCCCTGATCCTGGCCCTCCGGTCGTCGCCGGGTCTTGCCCCGGCAGTCCTCGACCTCCTGGCGGGCCGTGGCGAGACCCTCCTTGTCCTCGTCCGCGGCGACGCCCAGCGGATCGTCGGTCGCGAGGCCGAGGCGCTCCGCGATCACGCGACGGCCGCGAGCGGGCTGACGTCGGCCGACGCGCCGCCAGCCGACGCGCCGCCGGCCGAGTCGTGGGCGCCCGACCCGCCGGCTGACAACCCTGAACTTGATCCATCTCCCACCATGGAGGACACGTGAACGAACGCACCCTCGTCCTGATCAAACCCGACGGCATGCAGCGCTCGTTGGCCGGCCGGATCCTTGCCCGCTACGAGGACCGTGGCCTGAAGCTCGTCGGGTTGAAGATGATCCACGTCGAGCGCGACCTCGCCGAGCGCCACTACGCGATCCACCGCGAGAAGCCGTTCTTCGGCTCGCTTGTCGAGTTCATCACGAGTGGGCCGCTGGTCGCAGCCGTCCTGGAGGGGCCGAATGCGATCGCCGTCGTGCGGGCGATGAACGGTGCGACCCGGCCGCAGGAGGCCGCGTCGGGCACGATCCGCGGCGACTTCGCCCTCGAGACGGCCCAGAACCTCGTCCACGCTTCCGACAGCCCGGAGAATGCGACGGCCGAGATCGACCTGTGGTTCGGGTCGAAGGAGCTGTTCGACCACGAGCGCGAGATCGACCGCTGGGTGCTCGCCCCGGCCGACTAGCCCGCCCGGTCAGGGCGTGCCGTCGGGGGACAGGCTCTCGCCCGGACCACCGCTGCTGCCGGGCCCGACCGAGTCGGGCGGTGGCGCCGACGGACCCGGACCGCTGCCGATCACCGGGACGGCCCGGGCAGCATCGGTCACGCCGAAGCCCCCGGCGGCGACGAGGAACCCCAGCCCGGAGAGCAGCAGCACCGCAAGGGCCGCCAGGGGCATCCGGTTCTGCCGGCCGGCGGCCGGCACGACCCACAGCACGTCGAGGGCGCCGCCGAGCGCGTGAGAGATCCGCTCGAACGCGCGTTCCAGCCCGCCGTGACCGACGATCGGTCGACGCGGCAGGGGACCGGGCCAGCCCGGGCGCTCGCTCCGGCCTTCGGTAACGGCCGGCGACGGACGGCCGACACCGACGAGCAGGATCCGGCCGTAGATCGCGATCGCCCCGAGCGGGGCGAGCGTCACGAGCGCGCCGATCGGGGTCGGCAGGACCAGATCGATCAGCGCAGTGCGCGCCTGCCACGCGACGAAGCCCGGCCAGCCGACCGACGCGGCCGCGATCAGGACGAGCGCGCCCGCCATGACCGGCAGACGACGCGCCCAGCCGCCGAGCTCCGGCAGCCGTCGCGTCCCCAGCCCGCCGTGGATGGCCACGACCCAGCCGGCGAACGCGCTCCGTCCGACGACGAAGATCAGCAGCCACGTCCGGGCCGGTTCCCAGGCGGCGGGGTCGAGGGCGGCAAGGCCGAGGACGGCGACACCCGCATCCGCCACGATCGTGTAGCCGACGACGTGCTCCAGGTCGTCCTGGACCCAGGCCGCGACCAGGCCGAGGACGATGCTGACGCAGCCGATCGCACCGATCACTGCCCGCTCCATGGAGAGCGGCAGCACGAGTGGCGCGACCGACTGGTCGATCCAGACGAGGGCAACGGCGGCGAAGGCGGCCGGTCCCCAGGCCATGAGGAGCGGCAGCGCGATGCCCGGTGCCGCGTCGGCGACCCGGGCGGCCCAGAGGTGGAACGGGATCGCCCCGAAGCGGGTCGCGACCGCGAGCCCGAACCCGAGATAGGCCAGCCCGAAGACCGCCGGCTCGCCCGCGAGGGCGACGAGGGGCCGGGCCAGCCACGCCGTCGCGAGGATGGCCATCGCGCCGGCGATCGCCAGGGCCCGCAGCTCGCGGACGCCGACGAACGCGGCCCGGGCGGCCGCCCCCATGGGCGCCGCGACGAGGATGCCTGCCAGGCCGCCGGCCGTGGCAGCGAGCACTGCGACCCCGGGGTCCGGCAACGCCAGGGCGAGCACCGCCGCCCCGATCCCGATCACGAGGACGCCCGGGACGTCCGGCTCGTGGAGCGCAGTGACGTCGATCGCCACGAGGCCCAGCGCGACGATCGATCCGAGCACGGCGTAAAGCCGCAGCCAGGCAGAGCCGGCGAGGACGGTCCCACCGATCTCGACCGATGCGTTCGGCCCCATCGCGAGGGCCGTGCCCGCCATGCCGACCAGCCCGGCGAGCGCGATCGCCGTCGACCAGCCTCGGTTCGCCCGCGCCATGAGCGAGCCCGTGCCGGCGATCGCGGCGACGATCAGGAACGGCACGACGGTCATGGCGGTCGAGTCGTTCGGGGTGCCCGCGGCGGCGGGGCTTTCGCCCGCGGCGCGCGCGGCGTACGCGGCGTTCGCGTCGAGCCCCCATCGACGGGCGGCTCGGCGGCCGCTGGTGCCGTCGCCGGGGCCAGGGCGGGTGCGACCGGCGGCGATTGGCGATGGGCATCGGGGGGCCGCGGGCCGCGCCGTTCGGCGGTCCGGTTCGCGACCTCCAGGCCGCCGGCCGCCCGGGCCGCCGCGGCGATCACGCCGACCGCACCGCCGAGGCCGATCGTCAGGAGGCCGACGACCAGCTGCTCGCCGTCGCCCGCGGGCCGGTCGAGCCCGACCCGGACGAGCAGCGCGCCCATGACCAGGAGGAGCGACCCGACGCCGAGCCGCAGGACGTCACGGCCCGTGACGAGCGGCGTCATCGCGACCGCGATCAGGCCGAAGCCCGCCGCCTGGGCCTCGGCCGGACCGAGGCCGGGTGAGCCGAGGCCGTGACTGCCGAAGCCGATGACCGATGCTGCGGCCGCGGCCAGGGCTTCCGTCGGCCAACCGATCCGGCTCCCCGCGCCGATCGTCGCGCCACGCAGCCCGATCGTGAGGAGCCGCGCGGCGAGGAGGGCCGCGGCGACCCGGGCGAGGATCGGGACCGGGCCCGGCCAGGGGCTCGCGACGAGAGGAGCCGCGAGCAGGACGACGAGGATGCCGAGGACCGTCGCCCGGACGTCGCGGGCGGAGACGGCCAGGACCGCACCCGCGACGGTGACGCCGGCGATGACCGCCAGGGCGACGTTCATGGCGCGCGCCTCACGGCTTGGGTGTCGCGAGCTCCGGGTGATCGGGGGTCGGCAGGACCTGGAACGTGTTGATCGGCCAGTACCGCAGCCACGCCCTCCCGATGACGGCGCTGATGTCGACCGGCCCGAACTCGCGCGAGTCGGCCGAGTTCGAGCGATGGTCGCCCATCAGGAACAGCTGGCCGTCCGGAACGACCCACTTGCCGACGCCGATCAGGGCGTCGGTCGGCTGGCTGTCGCCGTCCTCCTGGTAGACGTACGACGATTCCAGCAGCGCGGTCCCGTTGACGAGGACCTTGCCGTCCTTGAGCTCGACCGTGTCGCCACCCACGCCGATCACCCGCTTGATGTAGGGCTGACCCTGGGCCTGGACCCAGTTCGACGGCGGGTTGAACACGACGATGTCACCACGCTTGTAGGCGTCGAATCGCGGTGTCAACTTGTCGACGAGGACGTACTGGTCGGGCTCGAGCGTCCGCTCCATCGAGACCTGCTGGACGCGGTACGGCTGGGCGACGAACGTCTGGATGACAAAGAAGATGATCAGGGTGAGGACGAGGGTCTCGACGATCTCGAGGAGACACCCCAGGGCGGGTCGTTTGGTCACAAGTTCGGCAGTGTACAGGGGGTGGGTCGGCGGCGGGCTGCGACCGTTCCGGCGGCCGTCTGGCGAGCCCCGTCCTGCCTTTGTTACACTCCCCGCGGCCCGACAGCCGAACCCCCGTTCGGGCCGTCTGACCCCGATCCCGGACGATGCGCCGTTCTGCCGCGCAGTCCGCGGTCCGGGCCCAGTGAGAGTGGAGGAACCCGAACCCTGATGAGCGCCGACACGCTCCAGTTGATCATCCTGCCGGCCGGCATCATCGCCGTCCTGTTCGCCATGTACCTGGCCCGCGACGTGCTGGCCCGCGACACCGGGACCAAGGAGATGGAGGACGTCGCCGGGACGATCTTCGAGGGCGCCGTCGCCTTCATCCGTCGCCAGTACACGACGATCGCCATCCTCGCCGTCGTCGGGGCGTTCGTGATCGCCGGGGTCATCACGATCTTCGAGACCGAGAAGGTCGCCGACACGAAGACCTTCGGCCTCGATCTCGGTTGGCGGACCGGCCTCGCGTTCCTCGTCGGCGCCGCCTGCTCGATGGCGTCGGGGATCATCGGCATGTTCATCAGCGTGAAGTCGAACGTCCGGACGGCGGCGGCGGCGCGGCGCAGCCTCGTCGAGGCGGTCCAGGTCGCGATGCGCGGCGGCGCCGTGTCGGGCTTCCTCGTCGTCGCCCTGTCGCTCCTCGGCGTCTACGGGATCTTCTCCCTGTTCGGCGGGCTCGGCGGTGGCCAGGCGACGCACGATGCGCCGTTCCTCATCGTCGGCTTCGGCTTCGGCGCTTCATTCGTCGCCCTGTTCGCCCAGCTCGGCGGCGGGATCTACACGAAGGCCGCCGACGTCGGCTCCGACCTCGTCGGCAAGGTCGAGAAGGGAATCCCGGAGGACGATCCTCGGAACGCGGGTGTCATCGCCGACCTCGTCGGCGACAACGTCGGCGACTGCGCCGGCCGCGGAGCGGACCTCTTCGAATCGACGGCTGCCGAGAACATCGGGGCGATGATCCTCGGCGTCGGCGTCTACGCGATCGCGCTGGCCAGCGGCTGGCCGAACCCGACGGCCTGGATCTTCTTCCCGCTCGTCGTCCGGGCGTTCGGGCTGCTGTCCACGATCGTCGCGATCTTCTTCGTCCGCGGTCGCGAAGACGAGAACCCGATGAACATGCTCAACCGCGGCTACTGGGTCACGACGATCCTGTCGGCGATCGCCCTGCTGCTCGTCACGAACGTGATGCTCCAGACGAACGGCAACGCGCCATCCGGGCTGCCGGTCTGGCTCTATTACTTCGCGGCCGGCGTCGTCGGCCTCGCGACGAGCGTCGCCTTCGTCTACATCACCCAGTACTACACCGCGGGCACCTTCCGGCCCGTCC
>DASUPH010000023.1:0-9479 GCA_036276275.1 Candidatus Limnocylindrales bacterium | reverse complement strand
ATCGCGGTCATCGGCCTGTACGTCGCGTACGTTTCACCGGTCTTCCTCCGCGTCCGGGCCGGGTCGCGGTTCCAGGCCGGCCCATGGACGCTCGGGCGCTACGGACGCCCGATCGGGATCGTCGCGACGATCTGGGTGGCGATCATCGTCGTCCTGTTCATGCTTCCGCAGTACCTGCCGCAGGTTGACGACAAGGGCCTCGTGTGGGCGAACCTCAACTTCACCCCGATCGTGTTCCTCGTCGTCCTCGGCGGTGCCGCCCTCTGGTACGCCGTGTCGGCGAAGAATTGGTTCAAAGGCCCGCGGGTCCAGGGCAGCCCGGAGGAGCTGGCCGCGATCGAGCGCGACCTGGAGCTCGCCGAGGGCTGACCGCCATTCCGCCGCCACGAACGCCCGGCCACCGGCCGGGCGTTCCGATTCGCGCTCTCGACCGCCGTCGAGCCGGTCAGTAGAGCATCGTCGTCCCGGTCGGGAAGCTGAACTCGAAGGTCGAGGGCACGAGCGGCGCATCCGGCCCGTAGTCGGTCACCCGGGCATCGCGCGTCACGGCTCCACCGATCCACTCCTCGAGTCGGAGGATCACGCCATCGGTCCGGTCGACGTTGATGCGGATCCGGAAATCGGGCCGGTCGGCGGCCATCTCGATCGTCCGCGGATGGTCGCAATCGACGACGACGGTCTCGCGGCCGGCGACCTCGCCGAGACCGGTCACCCGGCAGTCCCCGGTCGAGAGGACGTTCTGGCAGTAGCCGGCGGGGTGGACAAACGTGTCCGGCAGCGTCTCCGTCGGCAGGGCGGTCAGCGGGGCGTAGACCCGCGAGGTGCCCGGCAGGTCGCGGGCGTCGCTGCCGCTGACGCCCTGGACCGGACGCCGAACGGGCCGCTGCGTGCCCAGCTTGTGCGGGGCGGAGTACGTCCGGACGGTCTCGCCGTCGGAGACCCAGACCTCGTAGTTGCCGGCCGTGCCGTGACCCGGTTCGGTCGTCGTTACCCGCGCGTCCTTGGGATGGCGGAGGGCCAGCTCGACGACGACGAGATGCTCGCCGCGCGTCGTGGCCGTGCGCTCCTCGATCCGCATCCGGAGCGTGTCGAAGCGGAGCTCCGCGTCACGCATGAACGTGAAGAGGTCGGCCAGACGCGGGAGGTCGTCCGGGGGCAGGGCGACGAGCTCGGGACGCGGACGACGGCCGACCGGGATGGGCAGGTCCGCGGCGCGATCCCAGAGCCGTGTCGAGGTCATTGCCGCGATTGTAGCCGCGGGTCTTGACAGCGATGCGCGGGGAGCGTATATATCGCCTCACGATATATCGACAGACGGTATATCATCGGACGAGCATCCGACGAGGAGTGCCATGACTGCCATCCGCCGACTCATCATCACGATCGGAGCCCTGGGGGCCGCGCTCGCCGTGAGCGTCGTCGTCGCGAGCGCGTCGGTCGCCGGCGGAGGGGCGACACGAGCGAGCGCGACCATCGTCGACGCGACCGGCGCCGAGGTCGGCTTCGCCAGGCTCGTGGAGGACGCCTCCGGGATCGTCCATGTCAACGTCCACGTCAAGGGCCTGACCCCCGGCCTGCACGGGATCCACATCCATGGGATCGCCGCCTGCGGTCCGACGTTCGCCGCGGCCGGGCCCCACTACAACCCGCTGGTGCAGCTGCACGGCCTGGCGAATCCGGGTGGAGCCCATGCGGGCGATCTCCCGAACCTGATCGTCAACGAGAGCGGTGTCGGCCATCTCGATGCGACGACCGACCGGGTCACCCTGACGAACGGGCCCACCACGCTGTTTGACACGACCGTGAACGCGGCCGGCAGCGCCCTCATCATCCACGCCAACGAGGACGACCAGGTCACCGATGCGACGAACGGGAACAGCGGCGGCCGGATCGCCTGTGGCGTGATCGTGGCCGGCTGAGATGCTCGACCGACGGGGGTTCGGGCGGTTCGCGGAGCCGGCGAGGCTGGTCCTCGTCGCGCTCCGCGGCGGTCCGCGCGGCGTCGCTCCACTCTTCGACGAGGTCAGATCGCTCGACGGGCCGGTCGGCCCGGGGACCCTCTACGCCGCGATCGCCCGACTCGAGCATCGCGGCCTGATCGCGCCACTGACGAATGGCGATGGACGACGCGCGTATCGTCTGACCGATCGAGGCATGACGACGGCCGTTCCTGGAGGGGTGCGCTGATGACGAGGCTCGTCCGGCTCTATCCGCGCCGTTGGCGCGACCGCTACGAGGCCGAGCTCATCGATCTGCTCGAACAACGTCCGCTGTCACTCGGGGCGTCGATCGACCTGATCCGCGGTGCTCTCGACGCCCACGTCCACCCTCAGGCCGAGACCGTGCCGATGCCCTGGACGCACCGCCTGCCCGGGATCGCGGTCCTTGCGACCGGGCTCCTTTGGTGCGCGGCAGTCCTGATTGCCATCTCCATGGAAGGATCGGCAGCCGACCAGCTCATCGGGCTCGCGGCGATGGCGGTCCTGCTCGGGCTGCCGGGCGACTACATGATGGCGTACGGACGGCGGATCGCCGCTGCGTTCGGGGCCATCGCTCTGGGGGTCGTCGTAATGTTCGCGACGCCCTGGGAGTTCGCAGTCGTTGTCTTCGTTGCGGTCGTCGCACTGACTCTCGGCGGCACGCTGACCATGGCGGCGATTCGGGCCGAGATCGGGACGACCCGGCGATGGATCCTCCTCGTCGGGACCGTCATTGCGCCGATCGTCCTCGCGACCCCGATCGCGATCGGGGGAGTCGGGGACGAGGCGTTCGGCCGCGTCGCGGCGTTCCTGATCGCCCTTCCGTACGGGTGCGCCTGGGCCCTGCTCGGGATCCGGTTGCTCGTCCGAGGATCGCCGACGATCATCGACCCGCCCCCCTCGACTTCCGGTCCCGCGGTTCGCCAGGAGATCCACGCATGACACAGCCCTTCGGCGAGCTCGGTCGGTTTGCCGAGCCGTCGCTCTACATCCTCGTCTCCCTGAGCAACGGCCCGAAGCACGGCTACGCGATCATGACCGACGTCGAGCAGATGACCGGCTCGCCGCTGGGGCCGGGGACGTTGTACGGCGCGCTCGCCCGTCTCGAACGGCGGGGCCTGATCGAGGCGCTCGAGCCCGAGGACCGCCGCCGGCCGTACCGCCTGACGGGTGCCGGCGCGACGACCCTCGCGGCCCAGCTCGCCCATCTCGAAGGCTTCGTCCGGACGGGCCTGGAGCGCCTCGCCGGGGGCGTGAAGTGAGCCGCCTCGTCCGTCTGTACCCGCGCGCCTGGCGTGAGCGCTACCTCGCCGAGCTCGAAGACCTGCTGGCGGACCGCCCGCCGACGGTCCGGGACCGACTCGACATCGTCCGCGGCGCCTTCGACGCCTGGGTCCATCCGCAGCTCGTCGCCCGTCCTGCCGACCCGGAGGGCGGCCTCTCCGGCGCCGCTCTGTTCGCAAGCGCGGCGGCCGTCATCGGCGGCGGCCTGTGGATCGCCACGGGCCTGACGATGTACGCCGCCCCGGTGAGTCGCGACCTCGGCTACAAGGAGGTCCCCGCCGCCGTGATCATGATGGCCGCCGGCATGGCGGTCACCGCGCTGGCAGCGATCATCACGGCGAGGTCGGTCGCCGTCGGGTCGCGGTCTGCCGGTATTGCGGCCCTTGCCATGCTCGCCGGGGCGCCGCTGATCGCGATCGGGTGGCCGTTGCTGATCGTCGGGTTCTTCGGCTACGTCCTCGCGACTGCCGCCTTCGGTTTGATCCTGGCTCGGTCGCCCGGTCAGGCCTTCGGCGGCTTGCTGGCCTTCGCGGCGCTGTTCCTGCCGGCGTTCAACACCGAGGACGAGCGGGCCCTGATCTCGATCCCCTTCGGGCTGGCCTGGATCGCGATCGGATCGCTCGCGTTCCGGCGCGTGCCGGCTGCCACGGCGGCATGAGGGGCCACGATGAGCGCCGGCGGTCCGCTCGCGCGACCTGACGATCGCGACCCGATCGCCGTCGGGGCCATCACGACCCTGCGGAATCGGCCGACGACGGGCATGTCACGCCGATCGCTCCTGCGCCGCTCGCTGGGGGCGGCCGTCGGCGTCTGGCTGGTCGAGGCCTTCGGCGGCCTGATCAGTGCGGTCTGGCCGGTTTCCGGTCGGGCGACGCCGCGGGTTCGCGTCGGCACGCGGTCCGACCTGATCGACGCGAACGGCGGGCTCCCGATCGCCGACGGCTTCCCGGCGTACGTCGCCGACGCGCGGGCGTTCGTGATGACGATCGATCCGGCCCGGCCCTGGCAACCCGGCTCCGATCCGACCGGAGACGGCACGGCCCTCAACGTTCGTGCGGTCTCCCAGCGCTGCCCCCACCTGGGCTGCCGCCCGAACCCCTGCGTCGAGGACTTCTGGTTCCGCTGCCCGTGCCACCAGTCCCGCTATGACCGGCTCGGGATCAAGGCGGCCGGGGTGACGTTCGGACCTGCCGCGCGGGGCATGGACCGCTACGCGATCGAGGTCGACCGCGACGGCGTGCTGACGATCGACACCTCCCATATCGCCCTCGGTCCCCTGCCCGTCGCCCTCGGCCAGCCGGGCCTGATCCCGCCGCGGGTCGCGCACGGCTGCGGCGGGTGACCGACCCGCGACCGCCGACGCGACCGCCGCGGCCGGACGGAGCGGCCTTCCTGCGTCTCTACCCCACCGCTTGGCGCGCTCGGTACGAGCCGGAGATGCTGGCCATGCTCGAGGAGCTCCGCCTCGGGCCGCGCGGGCGGTTCGATCTCGTCCGCGGCGCGATCGACGCCCGGCTCCACGCGCCGACGCGATTGCCGGCCATCGCCGCGCTGCTCGCGGGTGGCCTGTGGACCTTCGCCGGCGCCGGCGTCGTCGCCCAGCCGACGCCGCCCGACTGGCCCGGCTACCTGCTCGAATCGTTGCCGCTCGCCCTCGTCGCCGTCGTCTCGGGCGGACTGGCGATCGTCGGCTGCTGGGCGACCCGGAGCGACGACGCCGGACGCCCCGGAACCGTGGCGATCCTTCTGGCGCTCGCGGGTCACATCCTCTGGATCGTCGCCCTGGTGGCCGCCCTCGTCGGGTTCGGCTACGGGGCGACGACGGCGCTGGCCCAGGACATGGCCGCGGTCGGCTCCCTGCTCGTCGGGATCGGCCTGCTTCGGGCGGGCGATGGGTGGCTCGGCGGTCTCCTGGCGCTCGGCGCAGCGCTCATGGTCTTTGGCTGGCCGATCGCGTGGCTCGGCTTCGGTCTCGCCTGGACGCTCGTCGGGGCGCTGCTCCTGTCGCGCTTCGACCCGAATCCGTCGCCGCCGTCGCGCCTCGCCTGAGCCGTCAGCCGCCCGCCGGCCCGCCGCCGAGCCCGGGCTCGGTCATCTTCGCCGGGTCCAGGAGCTCGTCGAGCCGATCCGGCGCGATCCCGCGCTCGGTCGCCAGGTCGCGGATCGTCCGGCCGCTCTTGAAGGCCTCCTTGGCCAGGGCGGCGGCGGCGTCGTAGCCGATCTCCGGGGCGAGCGCAGTCGCCAGCATCAGCCCCTGCTCGACCAGGGCCGGACCGCGATCCGTCGCGGTCAGGCCGGTCACGGCCCGGTCGGCGAAGTTGCGGGCCGACGCCCCGAGCAGGGTGATCGACTCGAGCAGCGCGACGGCGGTGACCGGCATCATCACGTTGAGCTCGAGAAAGGAGCCGGTCTGCCCGAAGGCGACGGTCGTGTCGTTGCCGAGGACCCGGGCGACGACCATCGTGAGGCTCTCGACGATGACCGGGTTCACCTTGCCGGGCATGATCGACGACCCGGGCTGGGTCTCGGGCAGGGCGATCTCGGCGATCCCGGCCCGTGGTCCCATCCCCATCAACCGGACGTCGCTCGCGATCTTCCACAGCGAGAGGGCGATGGTCCGGAGGGCGCCGTGCGCGGCGATGACGGCGTCGAGCGCGGCCTGCGAGTGGAAGTGGTTCGGGCTTTCCGTGACGGGCAGCGCCGTCAGCGACGCAAGGCGGCGCGTCGCGGCGGCCGCGTAGCCGGGATGCGCGTTGATCCCGGTCCCCACCGCCGTCCCGCCGAGCGGCACGACGAGCAGCTCGGCCTGGGCCGCCCGGGCCCGCCGGATCGATTCCTCGACCTGCCCGGCGTAGCCACGGAACTCCTGACCGAGACGGATCGGGGTGGCGTCCTGGAGGTGCGTCCGGCCCGTCTTGACGATCGGCCAGAGCTCGTCCGCCTTCGCGTCGAGGGCGGCCCGGAGGGTCTCGAGCGCCGGCAGGAGCTGCTCCTCGATCGTCATCGCGGCTGCGAGCTGCATCGCCGTCGGGATCACGTCGTTCGAGGACTGGCACTTGTTGACGTGGTCGTTGGGATGGACGGTCCGGCCGCTTCCCAGGCGCTCTGCGGCGAGGTGCGCGACGACCTCGTTCATGTTCGTGTTCGTCGAAGTCCCCGAGCCGGTCTGGTAGACGTCGATCGGGAACTGGTCGTCATACGGTCCCTCGGCGACCCGGACTGCCGCGGCCGCGATCGCCTCGGCAACGTCGGCGTCGAGAAGCCCCAGGTCCGCGTTCGTCTCGGCTGCGGCCTCCTTGATCAGGGCAAGGGCCCGGATGAAGGAGCGCGGGAACCGCTGCCCGGAGATCGGGAAGTTCAGGACGGCGCGTTGGGTGGACGCGCCGTACAGCGCGTCCCCCGGCACCTCCACCTCACCCATGGAGTCGCGCTCGGTCCGTGTCGGGCGTCCGGGTCCGGTCGTCATGGCCCGATTGTAGGCGGGCCTGCCGCTGGCCCGGATCTCGCGTCGTCAGCGGATCGCGATCGTCGTCGCCGGCGTCAGCGCGGCTCGACCCTCCTGGCTCTGGGACTCCGCGATCGCCGGCTCCCACGCGTAGTTGCCCGGCGTGACGACTCGAGCGTAGTAGCGCAGGACGAGGGTCCGCTGCGTCGGGGTCGGCTCGGCGCAGAAGGACACCCGCGAGCCGGTCTGGTCGTACGGCATGACGACGCCCGGGTCGGGCGCCTCGCCGCTGTCGGGGTCGATCCAGTTCGCGAGCGAACCGATGGGTGCGAGCCCGCTCGGAGCAAGCTCGGTGACCTGGTGGCAGCCCGAGGCCGTCTGCGGTCCGAACGTGATCGACAAATCGACGCGGACGAGGTCCGCGGTGCCGATCGCACCTCCGGGGGTCACGCTGCGGCTGAGCGTCACGTCCGGGTCCGCCTGGAATGAGGCCGGCCGAACCGGCTCGCGCCAGCTGGTCGCCACGCCGATCGTGCCGGCGAGGCGCTCGATCTTCAGGGAGCCGAGCTGGGCGGCCGTCAGACCGAGCTCGAACGCGTCGCCCCGCTGGAGCTCGACGACCGTGCGCGTCCCATCGACGGTGTAGGCGAAGCTCGCCGGCTGCACCGCGAGATGGTCGAGCGTGCCGGATACGTACGCAATAGCCGTCAGGACCTCGAGCCGGTCGGAGGCCGGGTTGGCCTCGACGTACGCCCAGAACCGTGGCGCACGCTGGTCGCCGAGGGCGGCGCCCAGGACGGCCATGAGCGCAGTCGCCTCGGTGATGTCCGCGGCCGACGAGCCGACCCGAAGACGCGCTTCCTGGCCGAGCTGCTCGCCATGGGCGGCGACCAGCTTGGTGGCGATGGAGCGGGCCGTGGCGGCATCGCCGAGCGCGGCCGCCCCGATCCCGATCATCAACCGTTCGCGGATCGTCAGCTCGCCATCGGCGGCGGCCGAGCGGATCGCCGTCAGGACCGGATCGCCAAGACCTGCCAGGCCGGCGAGGGCGAACATCTGACGCTCACGGGTCTCGTGGGTGTCGGCGAGGACGTTTCGCAGGTAGTCACCCAGGCGGCTTCGGTTGACCTGATCCGGGGCGACGATCGCGACCATCGCCGACAGCTCCAGGTCGCTGCTCGCGTAGGGCAGGACGGCGAGACCGCCGTCCGGCCCCTGATAGCGGCTCGCGACGAACGTCTGAGGCCCGAAGCTGTCGGCTGCCGATCCGTATCGGCTCACCAGGAGCGCCCGCGCCGCGCCGTTGGCAACGCCTGAATCGAGGCGAGCGCCGTCGTCCGACGCCAGCTGCGTGAGGAGCGAAAGGTAGCGACCGGCGCTCGCATCGGAGACGGTCACCGTGGTCAGTCCGTCGCCGCCGCTGAAGGCGCTCGACGATGGAAGCTGGACATAGTTCGTCCGTGTCCGCAGCAGGCGGGTGTCGACGACCGAGAACGATCGCGTCAGGCGATCGGTCCGGGCGCCGGCGCCGGTGCCCGTGGTCGCCGAGATCGTGAGCGTCTCGATCCCTTCGTGGAGCTCCGGGAGCGGGACGCCGACGCTGGCAAAGGCGGTCGTGCGGATCGGGCCGCTGGCAAAGCCGAGGCTCGTCGAGGTCACCTCGAGGGTGACGGCGTCATCCGCCTTGAGGTCGGTCCCGAACGTCCGGACGACGATCGTCGGACGGTCGGCAACCAGGTACTCGGGAGCGATCGTCGCGTCGATGAAGAACGGCAGTCCGACGGGAACGAGCACGGAGCCCGATCCCGCCTCGAGCCGCGATGTGATCGCCGCGGCGTTCACCCGCCATGAGGTCAGGTCGTCCGAGACCTTGAACGAGACCGCACCGCGACCGTCCGAGCCCGTCGTGATCGTCTGGAACAGGACCGAGTCGCGGAAGTCCTCACGGTCGTCGCCACCACCGCCGGTGGTGTCGCCGCCCTCGCCGTTGGAGGCGCGCGGGTTGCGATGCGACACGTACGTGCCGACGAGCCCCGACCCGACGGAGGCATACAGCTCGTTCAACGGGTCGTCGTCCTGCGCCGCCCCGATCGAGAACAGCTTCTCGTCGACCGCCCGGAGGACCACCGTGGCCGCGACGGGCGCACCGGACGAGGTCCGGGTCCGGACGTTGACGGTGGCCGTGGCGCCGGGAGCGTAGCGGGCTGCGCCGGGAGAGAGGTCGACCTGGAGCCGCCGGTCCTCGGTCCGGAACCGGGCACCGAAGTGGAGCGTGCCGACATAGCCGTGACCCGTGAAACGAACCGCGCCGATGTCCACGTTCGGGGCCGCCGTCCGGCCGAAGGTGGTGACGAACCGCGGTGCCGACTGGACGGTCGCGCTCCGCAGGCCGCGCTGGGCGACGAAGAAGAGGTAGCGCGTCCCGTCGCCGGTCGCCTGCTTCGTGACCGGGTCGTGCATCGTGACGTCGACGCGGTCGCCGATGCCGAACGTCTGGGCGTCGTTCGGGTTGCTCCCCGTCGCCAGAAGGGTCGCGTTCCGGGCCTCGTACCGCGACCACGGATGGCGGTTCGCGTAGGTCGTGAGCTTGGCGACATGGCCGTCGGGGTCGCCGACCGTGACGATGACCTGGTAGTCGTGATCGGCCGTCGTCGCCGGGATCGACGCCTTGTAGGTCCCGTCGGCGGCCGTCTTCACCCGAACGGACCCGGCGTCGCGCTCGTCGAGCGTTTCCTCATAGGTCGGGACAGCCTTCTTCTCGATGAAGTCGT
>DASUPH010000022.1:0-5663 GCA_036276275.1 Candidatus Limnocylindrales bacterium | reverse complement strand
GAGCGCGTCCCGAGCCAGCGGGACCTGTCGATGGCGGTTGGCTACGCGGGCGAGGACCCGATGCGGATCCGGCGCTGGCCGACTGAACCGGAGATGCGCGAGCTCTTCCAGGACATCCGGGTCGCCGCGGACGAGTACGTGGCCGGCGCCGCCGGCGGCCTGACGCTCGGCGAGCTGGTGACGCTGCTGGGCCGACGGGCCGACGCGCTGACCGAGCTCTGGAACGAGTGGGGCATCGTCCGGCCGATCCTGCTCGAGGCGATCTGAGCCGGGTCAGCCCTCCGCCAGGGCGGCCTCGCGGGCCTCCTCGAGATCGCCGGTCGGACCCTCGTCCTCGTCGTCGTCGATGATGACCAGGCGGAGCGCCTCGGCCGCGGCGACGCCGATCGGTTCGCCCTCCTCGGCGGCCCACGCCCGGATCCGCTCCTCGAGCCTGGCCGGTTCGCGGATCTGGCTGGCGTGGGCGATCAGGGCGGCGATCTTGCGATCGATCGTCGCCGTCACGTCGATCCGGGTATTGGGCTCGTTCGGCCAGAACAGGTAGAGGCGCTTGACGCGGTGGGCGGCGAGCCCCGATCGGGCGAGGGCCGGAAACGCCATCGGGTTGCGAGCGGCCGGGTAGACGGCGTCGACGGCGGCCAGGCCCGCCTCACGGTGGTCCGTGTGATTGACCCCGCCGAACTTGTAGAACAGCACCGTCGGGTCCGTCGCGAGGACCGCGTCCGGCCGGAACGTCCGGATCTCCCGCACGAGCTGCTCGCGGAGGGCGAGGTCGTTCACGAGCGCCCCGTCCGGCATGTGGAGATAGGAGACGCCCGCGTAGCCGACGATCGCCGCCGCGTCGCCCTGCTCCTTCTCGCGCAGGGCGGCGAGGACGAGCGGATCGGCTTCGGGATCCTCGCCGCCGGCGTCGCCGCTCGTGCAGCAGACGAGCCAGCCGACCGACCCCTCGTCGATCCACCGCGACGCCGTTCCGGCCGGTCCGAAGTCGGCATCGTCGGGGTGGCCCGCGATGACCATGAACCGATCCGGCCGCCACGCGTGGGGAGCGTCGTTCATCGCGGTTGTTGCGCCTCGTGATCCCGTTGTTCCGGCACCTGAAACGGGACTATCATTCCGGCCGAGGCTTCGCTCGTCTCCCCCCACGAGCGAAGCCTCAACTCGTGCCCTGCCAGGTCAGCCGGCAACCGGCGAGCTCCGCTCCGTCTGGGCCCGGTCGAGCGTCGCGAGGACGTCCGCGGCGTGGCCCTCGGGCTTGACCTTCGGCCAGGCATGGGCGATCCGCCCGTCGGGGTCGACGAGGAACGTCGTCCGGGCCGTGCCCCAGTACGTCTTGCCGTAGTTCTGCTTCTCGACCCACGAGCCGTACGCCTCCGCGACCGTGTGCTGCTCGTCGGCGAGGAGGGTGAACGGCAGGTTGAACTTCTCGCGGAAGGACTTCTTGCTCGTCGAGCCCTGGGGGCTGATCCCCCAGACGTCGGCGCCCCGCTCGACGATCGTGTCGTTCGCGTCGCGGAACTCGCAGGCCTCGACCGTGCAGCCGGGCGTGTCGTCCTTCGGATAGAAGTAGACGATCGTCCAGCGGCCGCGCTGGTCGGCCAGGCGGTGGGTCCTGCCGGTCTCGTCGGGTAAGGCGATCTCGGGGGCGAGGTCGCCCGCTTCGGGCGTGCTCATCGTCAGAGGGTAGCAGCGATCTCGACAAGCAGGACCCGGCCCGACCGGACGTCGATCCCGGCCTCGGCCGCCTCGCGAACGTTCGAGAGCCCGCGGGTCGAGCCCGGGCGGAGCGCCTCGTCGGCGAGCCGGTACCGCAGTCCGTGCGTCGTCAGCCCCTCGGCGTCGCCACCGAAGGCGAAGAGAGAGATCAGGTCCCCGATCCGACCTCCCAGATCGTGTCGACCGGCCGCCAGGAGGCGGATCCGGGCCCGGTCGTCGAGGAGGCACGCCCGCAACGGGGCCAGCGCGGGATGGGCGAGCAGCCACACGTTCGCGAGGCCATGGTCGATCCGTGTCCCGCCGAGCGCGCCGACCAGCGTCAACCGCGTCGCGCCGGCGGCGATGGCCGCGACGATCGCCAACTCGGTGTCGCTCTCGTCCTTGTCGATGGGCGCGAGCCGGACGGGGACGCCGGCCGCGCGGAGCTCCTCCACCCCGGCCGCTCCGAGTGAATCGCCGTCGCCGACCCAGAGGTCGATCGGTCGGCCAAGGCCGGCTGCGTGACGCGCCCCCCCGTCGGCGGCGATCACGAGGTCGATCCCGTCGTCCCAGCCGGGCCATGCCCGATCGAGCGACGGCAGGTCGGGTGCGGCACCGTCGGCGAGGATGAGGGCGTGGCCGCCGGTCGACATCAGCGGTCCGGCCGGGGAGCGGGCGCAGGGTGCCCGCGCGTCGCCCGGCCGCGGGCTCCGGCAAGGTGGCGCTCGACCCACGCCGCGACCGATGGCGCGACCTCGCTCGCCCCGGCCGCCCGGAGTTCGTCGGGGTCGCCGAGGACGGATTCGATTCCGACGCCGCGGGCGCCGGCCCGCACCGCCATCTGCATGTCGGTGGGCGCATCGCCGACATAGATCGACGTCGCCGGACGATGGCCGTCGCCGGCGAGGTCCAGGGCCTGCCGGAGCGGCGCCGGGTCGGGCTTGTGGACCGGGAGGTCGTCGCCGAAGACGCGGATCGGCAGGACGGCGGCCAGGCGCGTCCGCTCCAGCTGCGGCAGGACGACCTCGCGATGGCCCGCCGTGACGATCCCGAGGGCGGCGCCGGTCGCCTGTAGCCGGGCCAGGGCGACAGCCACGCCCGGGAACGCGACGACGAGATCGGAGCTGCCACCGAACGTCGCCTCCCAGAGCGCGTTTGCCTCGTCGAGGCGGTCGGCGGGGATCCCGAGCCGAAGATACATCTGGCGCCAGTCCGGGACGTAGTTGCGGCGATAGACGGCCTCGTCGAAGGGCAGGTCGAATGCCTTCATGACGGCCGCATTGGCGACGTGGAAGGCGCCGAGCGAGTCGACGAGCGTGCCGTCCCAATCGAACAGGATCGCTTCCACGGGTCGATCCTAGCCGACGTGCTGACGCCAACGCCGTTCCGGACCGCCCGGTCGCCGATGCGGACCGCCCGGTCGCCGATGCACTATGCTCGGGTCGTGCCCGAACCTATCGACCACGTCGGGATCCAACGGGTCCGCGACGCCGCAGCGCGCAAGGGCGTCAGCCTCGAGATCCGGATCTTCGACGAGTCGACGCACACCGCCGCCGACGCCGCCGCGACCGTCGATGCCGAGATCGGCCAGATCGTCAAGTCGCTCGTGTTCGTCACGCCCGGCGACGACGGCACGCCGGAGCCTGTGATCTGCCTCGTGTCGGGCCCCAATCGGGTCGACGTCGCCCGCCTCGCGGCCGTCACCGGTGAACGCGACATCCGGCGGGCGACCGCCCGCGAGGCGCAGGAGCTGACGGGCTTCGTCATTGGCGGGATCCCGCCGATCGGCCACATCCGCCCGATCCGGACGATCATGGACCCTGACCTCGGCCGGTTCCCCATCGTCTGGGCCGCCGCCGGCATCCCGACGGCGGTGTTCTCGGTTCCGCCCGCGACGCTCCGCATCCTCGCGAACGCCACCGTGGCGCCGATCACGGAAGAGCGCCGGCCGGCCGATCTCGAGGCCGAGCGGGACGCGGCGAACGCGCCCGGCGAGCTCGTCGGCGGCGCATCGACCCAGAACGCGGGGGCATGACCGGGGCCGGCTCCGGTACCGGTTCGCCGCCACGCGACGCAACGATCTCGTATCCGGGCGGGATCCGGGCTCGCTGGCGTTGGAGCGGGAGCGGCCAGGGAGCCGCTGTCTTCGCCCTCACCGAAGCCGGCGGCAGCCTCGAGGATCTCGGTCCACTGGTCTCGGCATCGTTCGAGGAGCTGTGCCGGGCCGAGCTCCGGATCGATGGACCCGGCGGGCCGTGGACGGTCCGCCTCGCCTCGGCGATCCAGGACGAGCCGGCCGGTCTCGTCTGGGACGACGCCGGCCTGTTCGTCATCAAGTACGGCTTCCACACGTACGCCCTCGAGAGCCGAACCGGGGGTCTGCGCTGGTCGCACCGCTCCGCCTCGCCACTGCTCGCGGTCCTCGGCTCACCGCGCCTGCCGCATCTCGTCGTCCAGTCGGAGATCGAGACGTTCGCCATCGAGCCGGACGGGACGGTCGGCTGGCGCATCGCCCACAGCGACGTCGTCACCGACGCCGCGATGGTCGGCGGACGGCTCGTGCTGACGAGCTACGGCGGGCAGGCATCCGCGATCGATCCGTTGACAGGGCGGCTTTCCGAGGCCTGAGCTCCGTCAAGGCTGGCCGGTTCGTGGGCGCCGGCTGGGGAACATCCGTGGATAACCGACGAGCGCCGGGATGGAACTCGTGGACAACCGGGATTGACCGCCGACGACCGCGGCGGGTAGCGTTGGTATCAGCCCGGAGGAGCCGAGCGCAGGCTAACGGCAGCGATCGCATCAACGCCCACGCCGCGGGTAGGTTCCTTCGGGTCCTTTCATGCCCGCCGGGTGGCTTCGCCGGTCGGACCGGAGCGGCCCAGCGGATATGATCCGGGCCGTGACCCCCCTCCTCCTCGGCGCCGCGGGTGTGCTCGCCCTCGTCCTCGGCGGCATCGTGCTGCGGACGTTCGGACCGCGGTACCGCGTCGGCCGGCTGCTTGCCACCACGCCCAGGGTCAGCATCGCCGAGGCGCTGCAGCTCGCCGCGTCGGGCCGCCGGCGCTACGTCCGGATCGACGGCCGCGTCGACGCCGAGGACGAGTTCGAGGACGCCGACCACCGGCCCCTCGTCTTCCGGCGGACACGACTCGAGTCGCTCGCCGGACGCGAGTGGCGCGTCTTCGAGGACCAGCGGCAGGCCGTTCCGTTCGCGATCCGCGAAGGCCTCGATTCGATCGCGATCGACCACGCGGCGCTGGACGCCGGTCTCGTCGTCGTCCCGCGCGAGTCGCTCGGTCGGGCCGCCGATCTGCCGGACCGCGTCCCGGCCGGTCTCGCCGGCGATACGCCCGTCCGAGCGTGGATCGACCAGGTCTCGTCGGTCGAGCACGCGATCGTGCTCGGCGTTCCGATGCTCGTCCCCGGCGATCCACCGATGGACGACGACGCACCGGCCGGCCAGATGTCCGCAGGCCTCGGTCGGCCGCTCGTCCTGAGCGTCCTGGAGCCGTCGGAGGCGATGCGCGTGCTGGCCGGCGATCGCACCGGCCGCACCCGGCTGGCCGCGCTCTGCCTCGCCGCGGGTGCCGCCCTGATCGTGGCCGCGCTCGCGTGGGCTGTGCTGGCGGCGATCGTGCCGGGCCTCGCCGCCTTCGTTCCGGGCATCGGCGGACTGATCCCCGCAGCGCTCGCCGCCTCGCCGGAACCCAGCGTGGCGGCAGGCGGCGACCCGCGCAGCAACGGTCAGGGCCCCGGTCTCGTGGGGACGCCGGGCCTGGCGATCCTCGTGGTGCTCGCCGTCGCGCTCGTGGCCGTCATCGTGACCACCATCTACGTCCGGTTGACGAAGCCCGCCGACGGGGGCGCGCCGCACCGATAGTCCGGAGGGTCGCGAGAGCGGGTTTCGGCGCCTTTTGCGGCGGGGCAACGGTCTCCGCAGAACCCATGATCCGTGCTTGGGACTATCG
>DASUPH010000021.1:0-2463 GCA_036276275.1 Candidatus Limnocylindrales bacterium | reverse complement strand
TCTCGCGCTCGGCATGCCCTGGACCATCGCCCTGGCCGCGAATCTCAAGCTCTTCCCGATCCTGGCCGCGACCTGGTGGCTGGGCCGGCGCGACTGGCGGGCGCTCGGCTGGCTCGCCGCCTGGCTCGTCGGCCTGGCGCTGCTCCAGCTCGTCCTGGAACCGGCCGGCAGCATGGCGTACCTCGGTTTCCTCCGGTTCGAGCAGGTCGGCGACGTCAAGAGCATCTCGCCGTACGCGCTGTCGCCGCTGCTGTGGGCCGCGTTGCTGGCCGTGGGGATCGTGGCCGCGATCCGGCTCGCGCCGCGACGGCATGGCTGGGCGGTGGCGGTCGCCGTCGCCGTGTTCGCCTCGCCGCGGCTGCTCGTGTACCAGCTGTCGAGCCTGCTCGCCGCCGCCCGCGACCCGGACGACCGGTGAATCGATCGATCGGTCCGGGAGCGATCGCGATCGTCGGCGTCGTCGGCTGGCTCGGCCTGGTGTGGCTGGGGATCTCGCTCTACTCCACGACGCCGCCCCACGCCGGGTTCGATCTCGAGCTTCTGCTCCAGGCCGGTCGGGACGTCGCCGCGGGGCGCTCGCCGTACGATCCGGCGCTCATCGCCGGTGCGGCGCCGGTCGCGGAGAGCCTGTTCTACTCCTACCCGCCGCTCGTCGCCCAGGCGATGGCGCTGTTCGCCGGGGTCCCGTCGCCCGTGATGCTCGTCGGGTGGGACCTGGCGGCCGTCGCAGGCGTGGCGGCGATCGCCGCGATCCTCGGTCGGCGACTGGCCCCGAACCGCCCGATGGCCCGGATCGTGGTTCCCACAGTCGCCCTCGCTCCGCTCTGCTTCCCCTTCGCGATCGGTCTCCTGTTCGGCAACCTCGACGTGTTCTTTCCGCTGCTGTACGGCGCGATGCTGCTCGCGGTGGTCGTGCCGGGGGGTGGCGCCGGCGCGGCCGGGACTGCCGGTGGTGGCGCCGCTCTCGCCGTGGCCAGCCTGACCAAGCTCCATCCCGCCTCCCTCGCCGGCTGGTTCGGGATCCGGGCGGTGACCGGTGACGCCGGGGCTCGCCGCGTGTTCCTGGCGGCCGTGCTCGTGGGCCTTGCGATCCTGGCGCTCAGCCTCCTGGTCGGAGGCGCCCAGCCATGGATCGACTACGCGGCCGTGATCAGGGCCGGCAGCAACGCCGATCTCGTGGACCCGAGAAACGCCGGGCCGGCCGCCCAGGTCGCGTTGCTGATCGGCGCCGACGACCGGTTCGCCCGGACCTTCCAGATCGGGGTGACGATCGCCGCCCTGGCGATCACCGCGGCCGCAGCTCGGCCCGGCGGCGATCCCGTCGAGCGCCTGGCTCGGGCCGCGGTCGCGTCGCTCGTGATCCTGCCCGTCACCTGGTACCACTATCCGTCGGCGCTGATCCCGTTCGGGCTGGTCGCGTACCTTCGGGCGGATGACCGTGTCGCGCGCCGACGGGTGACGGCGTTCCTCGCCGCGGCCCTCGTCGTCGCGGCCGTGGCGATCGCGGCCCTGCCGCTTCTCTGGCTGGCCATCGCCCTCGTCCTCGGCGCCGTGCGTGCGAGCCGCCGCGTTCACCCGGCTGACGACAAGCCGGCTTCGCTGCATCGGGGCGACGGGGGCCGTCGCGAGCCGTCCGGTCGGCCCTAGACTGCGGTCATGCCGCCCGATCCCTCGCTGACGCTCGTCCTGCCCGCCTTCAACGAGGCAGAACGGATCGAGCCGGCCCTCGACGAGTTGTTCGGCTACCTCCGGCGACGGGGCGAGTCGGCCCGCGACGGTGCCCCTGGCGCGGCCCGCCTGCCGGACCGGATCGAGGTCCTCGTCGTCGACGACGGCAGCACCGACGGCACGGCCGACATCGTTCGCCGCCGTCCGGAGGTCACGGACCCACGAGCCGGCGCGAGCCTCGAGGTCCTCACGGTCCCCCACGGCGGCAAGGGCGCCGCCGTCCGGGCCGGCATGCTCCACGCCCGGTCCGACCTCCTGGTCTTCGCCGACGCCGACATGGCCACGCCGCCGGACATGCTCGTGCCGCTCGTGAGTGCCCTCGCGAGGGCTGAGGTCGCGCTCGGGAGCCGGATCCAGCCCGATGGGTCAGACATGCGCAAGACCCAGCCACGCTATCGGCGCCTGCTTGGCAAGGCCTTCCACTTTCTCGCCGCGCTGTGGGTCGTCGGGCCGGTAAAGGACACCCAGTGCGGTTTCAAGGGGTTCCGCCGGGACGTCGCCCACGACCTCTTCGGGCAGCAGCGAATCACGAGCATCGTCTTCGACGTCGAGCTGATCTACCTCGCCCGACGCCGCGGCTACACGATGGCGATCGTCCCGATCACCTGGGCCGATCGGCGCGGGTCGCGGATGCGGGCGCGGCCCGGCCTCGCTGCCCGCGTCGCCTGGGATCTCCTCCGGATCCCGCTCATCCACCGCCGCCTCGGACGAGCGCCGGCGGGTCGCAGCCCGGTC
>DASUPH010000020.1:0-2722 GCA_036276275.1 Candidatus Limnocylindrales bacterium | reverse complement strand
CCGCCGCCGGATCGTGTCGGGCCGATTTCGCGATCCTCGGTCAGGCGCCGGGCCTGACCGGCGCGACGCCGACGGATTGGTTCAACGTCTTCGGCACGGAATTCGACGCGAGTGTTCCCGCGACCTTGACGTTCGGTGTCCCGGTCATTCCGTGGTCGATCGACCAACCCACGGTGGTCCAGGCAGCCGTCACGACCTTCGCGGTGCCCGCCGCCGACATGGCGGCAGGCTTCAAGTGGACGTTCCGAAGCCGCGATCGCGGAGTGCGGTCGATCAGCGTCGTCGTCGCCGGCCTGGACTGCCAGGCGAAGACGGTCATCAAGTTCGCGCTGCCGGCCACCTCCACGGCGGAGCCGTCGGCCCCGAGCCAACCCTTGCCGGTGGGGCCGCTTGCTCTGCTGCTGGCTTTCGCCGGCGGCGTGTCGGCCGCCTGGAGGCGATCCGGCCACCATTCCTGAGGCCCAGGAAACCCCGGACGCCGAAGGGCTCTCTCGCTGCGCATCCCTTGACGAAGGATCGAAGCGCGACCGCCCGATGCACCCATTTCGCCCGCCAATTGGTTCTGTATGGTCGAAGCGGCTCGCGACGAGAACAGTCCTGAGCCGGGCCGCAAGCAAGGTGTCGTCCGGATGCGTGTGGAGTCCTCCGCAGCGATCGTCGGGAGCGGGAGCGCCGTCGACGCCGAGCTCGCGGAGTTCGTGCGGGACCACTATCCCCGCTTGATTCGGCTCGCCGGTCAGGTGTGTCGCGAACCTCGCGACGCAGCAGACGCCGTCCAGAACGGACTGGAGCAGGCGTGGCGTCGGCGCGCAACGCTGCGCGATCACACCGCCGTGCGCTCCTGGCTCGACCGGACGGTTGTCCGGGAAGCGATCCGCATGAACCGGCCTCGGCGCCTGCCTACCAGGCAAATCTTCGAACGTCCGAGAGAAATCGACGTCGCTCAGACCATTTCCGACCCGCGAGCACGGCACGAATCCGACACGGAGTTGCGGATCGCCTTCGATGCCCTCGGCGTCGACCAGCGGGTCGCTCTCCTGCTCCATCTCTATGCCGGCTACACCGTCGATGAGACGGCCGCCATCGTCGGCGCGCCGGTCGAAACCGTCCGGGCTCGCCTTCGTCGCGGCCGCGAGCGACTCCGCATCCTCCTGGGAGACCCACGATGAAGGCGATCGATCCGGACGCCATCCTCGACCAGCGGCTGATCGCGTTCTTTGGAGCCCGTGCGGACCTGGCCGCCGCCGAGGGGCCGAGTATCGACGAGGTCGTCGCCGAGCTCGACCGACGGGTCCACCGCCGTACCGCTCCGCGGTCACGTGCGCGGGGGTCCTCGATGTTCTCCTTCAACGTGCGATTCGGGGCCCTGGCCGTGCTGATCGTCGCGCTCCTGATCGTCGCGGCTTCGCTTCTCGCGGGGGTAGGTGACCGGCTGCCGGGCCTGACCCTCGGCGTGCCCCAGTCGTCAACGCCGTCTGCGGCGATCTCACCGTTCGCATCGCCGGCACCTCTCGGGCATCGGGAAAACGGCACGATCGAGTTCACGAGGCACAACGGGACCGGCGGGGATGACCTGTGGCTCATCGATTCCGCGGGCACCAACGAGCGGCTCTTCGTGCCGGGCGGCTGCTGCGGGCTCTACTCACCTGACGGTCGCACGCTCGCGGCGGCGCTGCCCGGCGGCGGGCTCGTCCGCGCAGGATCGACCCTGATGGGCGTCAACGTCTACGAGCCGCCCAGCTCCGCAAGGTCGACGACCATCCCGGCGGAATGCGGCGGGTGCGAGATCACGTTGGTCAACTCCGCCCCCGATGCGTGGTCGACCGATGGGAGCCGGGTGGCCATCGACATCTGGAGTGACAGCGATCCGACGCAGGACGGCATGGCGATCGCCGGAGGAGCAGCGGTTGCTCCGTGGATCTTCGGCCACAAAGCACTGGAGCCCGGCGAGTCACACCGGGATCTCCCGATTGCGTTCTCTCCGGACGGCAAGTTCCTCCTCTTCCTGCGCGAGGACCGAACGAATGGGCCGATCTCGGTGGGACCGCTCCTTCTCCTGAACATCGCCGATCGATCCGCCGTGCAGCTGACGCCGGCTGGAATGACGTTGTCGACGAACGGTCTGATCCAGGCACCCGCCTCGTGGTCGCCGGATGGAACGAAGATCGCGTTCGCCGCCGTCGACTCCCAGAAGACGAGCAAGGAGAGCATCTACATCACCGGCCCGTCGGCGGGCGCAAAGCTGCAGACGATCGTCGCCGACGCCAGTGGTGCGACGTCGGCGCGGTACTCGCCCGATGGCACGTGGATCGTCTACGACGTGCTCACGCCCGGCGGCTTCCACGATCTCCATCTGATCCATCCCGACGGGACAGGCGACCACAACCTCACGGCCAACTTCGAGCCTGGAGTCTGCTGCGGCCAGTGGTCCCCGGACGGGAAGGCCCTCCTTGTTTCCGGGACGTCATCGGACGACGACCACTCGGACCTGTTCATCGTTTCGTTCGCCGGCGATGCGCGACGGGTCACGCAGAGCCCGAATGCGTACACAGGGTTCCTCTGGGGCGCCGCACCGCCGTGATCACTCAGCGTGCTGTCACCTGAGATCGTCCACCGATGCCTCCTTGAGCGCCGCCAGGAGTCGGTCGAGAAGGGCGATTCGGCGCTGGGCCTGGTCGACCTCGTCGGTCATCGTCTCGCGGGCGGAATCGCTGCCGTAGCC
>DASUPH010000019.1:0-3585 GCA_036276275.1 Candidatus Limnocylindrales bacterium | reverse complement strand
ATCGCCGCCATCCGCAGGCGCTGGTTCGCCGCGTCGCCCGGCCAGCCTTCGGCCAAAGCCTGGAACAGCTCCGCCATGCGCGCGATGTACGCCTCCGCCCCGCCTACCTCAAACATCAACTGCATGTCGCGGGCGAAGTTGCCGAGAAGCCGTGTGTTTGCCCGGTAATACCCATAGAGCTGGCCCAGCCCAAATCGCAGGCGAGCCGTCGGATCGTCGATGGCCCGCCATGGAGCGGCCTCCGGCGTCCGGGTGACTTGCATCCCGTGCTCGGTGCAGGCGCGGAAGAGCGCGCCCAGGTCGGGGAAGTGGTGGTAGACGGTGTGCCGCTGCACGCCCGCCCGCTCGGCCACTGCGCTGATCGAGGTCTGGGCCGGTCCAACGGTGGCGTGTAACTCGAATGCGGCCGCGGCGATGCGCGAGCGCGTCGCCTCGAGCTGCTCTCGACGGCGTCCCATCCGATAGCCCCGAGGGTTGGTCGATTTCTTCTGCGCAACCATGTGCACCCAAAGTATTGACGAACCGCACCCGGATGGCTAGCCTTGCAGTGACTGCACACTACTGTGCAGATAAATGGAGGTCTGCCATGACGGTCCTGACCAGCGCGGAGACGCGGTTCCTCATCGAGCCGGCGGGCGGCAAGGTCGTCATGGAGGGTCCGCTCGGCGTGGTGACCAAGATTCCGGGAACGGAGACGAACGGCGTGATCTCGATCGTCGAGCATCCCGTCGCTCCGCGTCTCCTCGTTCCGCCCCACGTCCACAAGGATCACGACGAGTGGTCGTACATCCTCGAGGGCCGGATCGGTGCGCGGATCGGCGACGACGAGTTCGTCGCGGGTCCCGGCTCCTACATCCTGAAGCCCCGCGGGATCCCGCACGTGTTCTGGAACCCGGACGACAGCCCCGCACGCATCCTCGAGATCATCACGCCGTCCGGGCTCGAGGAGATGTTCGCAACGTTCGGCGAGCTCGGGGCCCGCGGCGAGCTCACCCCCGAGACGATGGGGGAGACCGCCGCCCGATACGGCTCGACGATGTTCTTCGACTGGGTGCCGGACCTCGTCGAACGCTATGTGCTGACCCTGTTGGGTTGAGCGACCACGCGCACTCGCCAAGGTTGGTGCGTATGGGGGATGCGCGATCGGGGGTGGCCGAGCGATAGTGGTCGGTGGCGCCCCGCACCAGCGCCGATCGTCACCCTGGGGGATCCGTGACCGACTTCTGCCCGCGCTGCGCGACCGCGCGCCTCGGCGCGTTCCGGTTCTGCCGTGGCTGCGCATTCGACTTCGACGCGATGGTCCAGACCGTCCAGAGCCAGCTTCCCGTCGCCGTGCCGGTCGCCGCTTCGTCCCCGGCGACGGCCGTCGTCGCCGCCAGGACGGGTCGCCGATTCTCCGGACGGGCGATCCTGGGAACGGGCCTCGTGGTCGTCGTCGGCCTCGCGGCGATGGGCTCGTTCCAGAAGGCCGATCCCGCTGCGCCGACCGCGGCGGTCGCGACCGCGAGCCAGCCTGCCGCCGCGACGGCCACGCCGACCGCCAGCCACGCGCTGACCGCGCTGTCGGCCTTCGGCCCGACGACCGAGACGACCGAGGCCGACGTCGTCCGCATCGTCGATGGCGACACGATCGTCGTCGCCTTCGGTGGCCACGAGTACAAGGTCCGCTACATCGGCATGGACACGCCCGAGACAAAGGACCCGAACACCGCCGTCCAGTGGATGGGCCCGCAGGCCACCGTCGCGAATGCCACTCTCCTCGAAGGCGGGACCGTCTTCCTCGAGAAGGATGTCTCGGAGGTCGACCACTTCGATCGGCTGCTGCGTTATGTCTGGATCACGGACGGCGCCGCTTGGACGCTCGTCAATCTCGAGCTCGTCCGACAGGGCGTTGCGGCGGCGAAGAGCTACCCGCCCGACGTCCGGTACGACGCCGTGTACCTCGGGGCCGAGGAGATCGCGAGGCAATCCGGCCTCGGCTTGTGGGGCGTCGCGCCGGCGCCGGTCAGCCTCCTCGCGACTCCGAAGCCGACACCGAAGGCGACGGCGCGACCGACTCCACGACCGACGCCTCGGGCGACGCCGAGGCCGACAGCCAAGCCGGCCGCCGCGAAGTGCCATCCGTCGTACGACCCGTGCCTGCCGATCGTCGGCGATCTCGACTGCCCTGACATCCGGGCGATGGGCCTCGACCCGGTCACGGTCATCGGCCCCGACGAGTATCGCCTCGATGGCGACCACGACGGCCTCGGCTGCGAATAGCAGCTTCCGACTCCTACTTGGTGGTGGCGTAGCGGATCAGGACGTTGTCCGAGTCGGCCCATAGGCTATGCCGGATGCTTCCCGCCTGGAAGGTGCTGCTGATCGGAGGTCCGTCTGGGACCGGCAAGACCCGCCTCAGCTACCCGCTGGCCCGGCGCTTCGGCGCCCCGATCGTCGAGGTCGACGACATCGTCGAGGCGCTTCTGGCGATGACCACCCCGGACGAGCAGCCCGCGCTTCACTACTGGTCGACGCACCCGGAGGCCGCCCGGCTGCCACCCGAGGGCATCCTGCAACTCCACCTCGCCGTCACCGAGGCGCTCGTCCCGGCGCTCGCCGCCGTCGTCGCCAACCATCTCGAGACCGACACGCCGGTCATCGTCGAAGGGGACTACCTCACGCCGGGCTTCGCGGCGCGTGACCGCTTCGCCGGTATCCCCGCCGACGGGCAGGTCGCCGCGGTCTTCCTCCACGAGCCCGACGTCACCCAGTTGGTCGCGAACTTCGGCGGTCGAGAGCCGGACGACGGCGAGCAGCGGGGTCGCGCACGAGTGAGTGCCCTCTTCGGGGAATGGCTTGCCGCGGAGGCTCATCGGCACGGCGTTCCCATCGTTCCGGCCCGGCCCTGGCCGACCTTGGAACGCCGGGTCCTGGAGACGCTCGCCCCCGAATCCTGACAGCCTCTGTCAGGTGCTCCGACGACAGTTGGCTCGACACGCACCGACTGCCAGGAGAGCAACGATGGGAACCAGCACCGCAACGGGGATCGCGCCGCGGACGGTTGAAGCCGGCCCGGCCGTTCACGACTTCGACTTCTACACCTAACCGCGGAGACCAGACCGCTCAATCGGCGTTGGACATACGAGTACGACCCGAACGGGAATCGGACCAAAATGGTTGACGCCATCGGAAACTCAACGCCGCAAGTCGGCGATGGGCTGGTGACATACACCTACGACTCGTACGATCGCCTTGCCGGGATCTCCTACAGCGACGGGACCCCTGCCGTGACGTATACGCGCGATCTCAACGGCAATGTCACGAACATGAGCGACGGCGCACCCAACTACCGGACCTACGATGTCCTTGACCGGCCAACCAAGATCGGCCGAACCGATCCTGGTCTCGGGGCACTCGAGATCAACTATACGTATGACGCGGCTGGCAATGTCCTCACTCGATCAGCGGTCGGCGGGACGTCGGTCAGCTATTCCTTCGACGACGACGGTCGACTGACATCGACGACGGGGCTCGGCACGACGGCGTTCACGTACGACGCGGCTGGCAACCGTCTGACCGCGACGCTGCCGAGCGGAACCGGCT